>JAGQWW010000458.1 GCA_020436955.1 Saprospiraceae bacterium
TTCCAGGAACTCACGTAGCTGCAGTCGGTTTTGCTCACTCATATCATTGCGACGGAATGGCTCAGTTGCACTTTTAAAATCGCCGGCATAAAACACATCGTATTTGATACCGATATTATCCATTGCCTCTTTTAAAAATGGAACCATGGCCACAAAGCCTCTGAAATCAACCGAACCCATTGGGTGCAGATACACCTCATCCGCCACGGATGCCATGTAATAATCCCCTTGTGAATACCAATTGGAATAAGCCAGCACAAATTTTCCGCTATTTTTAAAATCAACCAGTGCATCTCTAATAACGGCTGAAGTAGCAATTCCGCGTTTGCCTGATTCGGGATCGATAAGGATACCTTTTATGTCTTTGTCGGTTGCTGCCTTTTGGATAGTTTTCACTACATCTTCCAGTCCTACCAAATCATCCTGCTCAAAAGCGAAAGGATCTCTTTGAGAATTATTGGTAAGTTCGGGAATAAGGTTGTCGAATTTCAATTCCAATACTGTGTTTGGATCTACTTTGACAGATTTGGAAGAAGAGCTTCCGGCACTGATGCCGATGATAATTAGGATTCCTACAATGGCCCCGATGGCTAAAGTTACGCCCAGGCAGGAGGCCACTACAAATTTTAAAAATTGATTCATTTATTATGCTGTTTTCAAATAATCGTAGAATTTCAACTAATGAATGGCAAATCTAAGGATTGGTTTAAAAACACCGTTTGATTTTAGATTAATGGCCAAATTTAAAGGACGACTAACCTATTTCCGCGATTTTTTCCCTTACCCCTTGATGTTTTCAAAAAATGCCCTGACTTTTGTAGGGTATTTTTCCCCCCCAAGAATATTCCCCCTTAGAAATGCTTTGGGATTTATCCCATTAGACTTCCCAGTCTTTAAACCCAGTTTGGTCCCTTTAAAAAAAGCTTTGCACGCCAAGGCTCGGTAAACTGTATTATTCAAAACTAGGCAATTGGTTTCCATTGCAGGCTACATTCCTGTGTGGGCTTTCCGCTGCATCTGCTGATGCGATGGAGAGGCAGGCATGTTGTTGATTTGGAACCGGCAGTACAGAACCGATTCTTTAACCTCCCCCCCACAAACACCAAACACTTACACTCGACAATGAATTTAATTGTGAAAAGTTCCACTTTATTAAAGTGGTGTGGGATTAACTTATGCTGGCTATTGACTTTCGGCTTACATGCTCAAACCATGGAAGTTACCGGAGCCGATGTGCCGCCTTATTCACCGGAGATACTCATCCGAGATGTCTTTCTGGGGAGTGGGGTAGATGTGTTGGACATTCAATATGAAGGTGTCAACGCAGCTGTTGGTTATTTCAACAACGGAAACGACGCCGTTGGAATCGACAGGGGTATTATCCTTACCACAGGGGTTGCTGAAAAAGTAACCGGTACCGGTAGAGACGGTGCCCAGGACAATAATGACCTCAACCAGATGTTCCGCAATGAGGTTGACCTGGAAATTACGGCAGGCGGAGCCCCACTTCGAAATGTTGCAAAGTATACCATTCGATTTATTCCTACTTCAGATACACTCCAGTTCCGGTATGTATTTGCCAGTGAAGAATATCCGGAATTCGTTTGTAGTGAATTCAACGATGTATTTGGATTTTTCATCAGTGGTCCCGGCTTCAATGGTCCTTATGAAAATGGTGGTGAAAACATTGCTCTGGTCCCGGAAACCATTCTTCCCGTAACCATAAACAATGTAAACAACGGCCAAATTGGTGTTTGGGGAGATATCTCCAATTGTACTGCTCCCTTGGGCACACTGCAATACGCCAACCTTTTTAATGATAACCAGGATTCTCAAGTACAACCTGTTTTCGATGGTTATACCAATGTTTTTACTGCTCAGGCTATCGTTCAACCTTGCCAGGAATATGTGATTAAATTGGCTATCGCCGATGTGACGGATGAAGGGTATGACTCTGGCGTTTTCCTGGAAGCAAAAAGCTTTGGTACCAGCCAGTTGTTTGTAGAGGCAAAAACCGCAAGTTCAGATGGTGCCATTGCAGAAGGCTGTGCAGAAGGATTGATTACCTTCTCACTGGCCCGACCATTGAATGAAGATTTTGAAGTAAATTATAATGTTTTCGGAACCGCTACCAACGGAACCGATTATGACTTTTTGCCAGGGATGTTGACTATTCCGGCAGGACAAACTTCCGCGAGTATTTTGATTACGCCTTTGGAAGATTTCACACCGGAATCTTTGGAAACCATTTTTATAGAAATTCAAAAAGACATTTGTAAAAAAGATACAGTTCTCGTGTACCTCAAGGACAATGAGTTACAGATACCGGATATTCTTGATACCGTCATTTGTCCGGGTACAGAAGTGACGCTGGATGGTGAATTGCCGGTACAATTGGAAGGTCCAAAATCTTTCACCAATAATACCCCATTGCCTGTCGTACCTGCTATGACAGCCATCAGGAGCGATATCGTTGTAAGCGGAGTTTATCCTTATGTATTGCGATCAGGTATGATCGAATCGGTATGTTTAAATATCCAGCATAACAATCCGGAAGATTTGGATATCTACCTGATTGCGCCTAATGGGAAATTTATACCATTATCAACC
>JAGQWW010000045.1 GCA_020436955.1 Saprospiraceae bacterium
CTATTGGTTCCATTCCACTTTTTATTGCCCGGCAGGTGACTGCGCTACTTAAAATGAGGAACCCAAATAAATATTTCAAACACACCGAGCATAGAAAAAAGGTATCGATAGAAGATGTTTTATCGAATAAGCATGTGTAGTGCAAAGGTGTATGAAAAGTAATTGGATTATAGGATTATCGCTGGCAGGCAATGCTTTAGCCATTTTGGTAGCGATGTATGGAGTGCAGAGAATGGGAGGCATGCGGAGTGTGTGGTTGAAATTGACAAAACCTGAAATTATTAGCGTTCAGGCGCAAAGAAAAAGTGTTTTTGACATGTTGGAAATAGATAGCACAAACATTGTGATGCTGGGTAACAGCCTTACTGCATATGGTGAATGGTCCGAACTATTGGATAATCCAAAGGTCCTAAACAGGGGAATACCCGGAGAAACCATTGCTGGCATCAAGCAGCGGTTTCCAAAAATATTGGACCAACATCCCAAGCAAGTTTTTCTGATGATTGGAATCAATGATCTAATGTATCACGATGCCGACAGGGTGATAAATGAGTATGAGCATTTGCTGGAGTCAATCATGCAGGAATATCCCGGGGCTCCAATCACTTTGCAGGAAATACTACCTATCACAGATGCTATCCAGACTGTTCCAACCAACAATAATGATATCCAAAAGGTCAATAAAGCATTGGCGGCATTGGCTGAAAAATATAAGTTGAAACTCCTCCCCCTTTATGAGTTTTTTGCTGACGATTCAAACCAGCTTAAAGCTGTCTATTCCCATGATGGTGTTCACCTGACGGGCCAGGCATATCTGGTTTGGAAAAATGAGTTAGAAAAATTCATAAATGAATCCCCCTATTGATATCCGGTAATGCCGGCATTGTAAACCTTTAGTGCTTAGAAAAAATGGTTTTCAACAGCGTTGCATTTTTCGTTTTCATCGTAGCTTTTCTGGTTGTTTATTTCAACCTGAAGGGCCGCATGCGAATTTGGTGGTGTCTTCTGGGCAGCTACTTCTTCTATGGATGGTGGGACTGGCGTTTTCTTTCCCTGATAGCAATTAGCACCATGATTGACTATCTGCTGGGGCTAAAGCTGGACCAGACAGACGACTCCATGAAGCGGAAACGCCTATTGGGTTTAAGTATGGTGATGAACCTGGGATTTCTGGGTGTATTCAAGTATTTCAACTTCTTTGCTGATTCCTTTGGCGACGTACTACTTTCCATGGGCTTGGAGCCTTCCTGGAATACCTTACATATTATTTTACCGGTTGGAATTTCGTTTTACACTTTCCAGTCCATGAGTTATACCATCGATGTATATCAAAGGAAAATCCCGGTTGAAAAGGATTTGCTTCGCTTCTCAACTTTCATTGCGTTTTTCCCTCAATTGGTGGCCGGACCAATTGTCCGGGCCAGTGATTTCCTTCCACAATTCAAGCGGGACATCAAATGGGATTGGAACAGATTCCATTCCGGAACTGCCCAGTTTTTGTGGGGTATGTTTAAAAAGGTAGCTGTAGCAGACTCCCTGGCACCTTTTGTTGACCATGCATTTTTTGACCCGGTAAGTAATTCCTCCATGCATTTATTGATTGGAGTGATATTTTATGCCTTCCAGATTTACTGTGACTTCTCCGGATATTCAGACATGGCTATCGGATTGGCCCGCATCATGGGATTTGATTTTCCCGAGAATTTCAGGACACCTTATTTTTCAAAAAATTTCAGTGAATTCTGGTCTCGCTGGCATATCAGTTTATCCAGTTGGTTGCGAGACTATCTATACATTCCATTAGGAGGAAACCGAGGAGGTTCTTTTGGTTCCTGGTTTTTCATGTTGTTTTTTATGGCGATTCCTGTAGTCCTGATGGGATCCGTCTGGTTAGGAATTGCTTTTGTAATTATCAGCTTAGCGACCTGGGCTTATGCACAACGCAATCCAGCTTTCAAACTACAAACCTTTATCTATCTCAACCTCATGGTTACCATGCTACTGGGCGGCCTTTGGCATGGAGCGAGTTGGGTATTTGTTTTCTGGGGCTTTTTACATGGGTTTTATCAGGTGGTACAAAGATTTGTCGGGCCGTATTTTGGAAAATTCATGCGTTGGATCCAGATGCCTTCCTGGGCAAGAGATGGTGTTAATATGGCCATTGTTTTCTTTTTCACCTGCTTTGCCTGGATATTCTTCCGGAGTCCTGATTTTCATATTGCCACCGAAGTCATCAGAGGAATAGCTTCTTTTGAAAACTTTGATTTTGCAAATGTTACCAATAAATTCTGGGTAGCAAGAGGCGCTTTGCTCATCGCGATGTTGCTGGCTGTAGAAATAGCGCATGCTAGATTGGATTATAAAGCATTGGTTTTAGAAAGACCAGTCTTCCGTATAGCATCATTTGCTGTTATCATTTGGGTGATTTCATTTTTGGGAACTTTTGGTTCCAATGCTTTTATCTACTTTCAATTTTAAGCTGACTAGACATGAAAAATATATACTGGATATTAGCTTTTTTCCTACTTACCTTCACAGGTGACCGGATTGGTGGGTGGATGTTGGAGTCCCTGGTTGAAAACAGTCAGTTTAGATATTCACGCATGTATCGCGGGGAAGCAAAAGCAGATATGTTATTGGTAGGCAATTCAAGAGGACTTTCTTTTTACCAGCCCTATATGGAGGAGTTTACCGGAAAATCGACCTTTAATCTCAGTTACAGCGCCATGCCAATGAATCTTGCTGATGCATTGGTAAGAGATTATATTGATCAGTACGGCGCTCCAGAATACATGGTTGTTGATGTGACTTTATGTGATAGATTAAACCCACAGCTAATAGCCGGTTTCAATTGTTATACACCTTTTTCTAAAAGGCTTTCTGAGCTTATTTATGAAACCAGTCCAAAGGTCCAAATTGGCGGTCAGGTAAGTCACCTGTTTCGCAATAATGGCGAGATTTTCCAAAGGGCACTTTATTACTATAATAGATTGGATGAAGACTGGCTTTTAAACCGTGAAATATCTACACGATTGAAATCGGACGTCGCATCTGTAGAAGCTCCAACGGTAGAATTGGTACCGGAAATGGTAGAAGCCCTTTCTAGGTTGGTAAGCGATGCGCAAAGTATGGGGGTGAAAGTTCGTCTGGTGGTGAGTCCATATTATCTGCCTTTTGCACAAAAAATTCAAAATCTTGACGAAATGGTAGCACAGGTGGAAGCAGCAACCGGTCTTGAAGTATTTGATTATTCTCGGGCAATGGACAGAGACGTTGAGTTTGGCGATTATCAACACATCAATGTCAAAGGGAGCAAAACTTTCATTTCTCTTTTAAAACATGATGGGGTTCTGCCTTAAAATAAAACCATTTCTTACTTTCGTGGTTTCCAGTTTAAGAACATACCACATGATGAAGAAAGGTATTTATGCAGTGTTATTGGGACTACTCTTCTTCTCCGCTTGCGAAGATAATCCATACTCTCAAGGCGAAATTTTGTACAACAATTTTTGCAGCAATTGTCATGCTACTGATGGCTCCGGACTACAAGGATTGATTCCACCACTAGCCGCTTCTGATTTCCTTGATAAAAACCGAGACCAACTTGCCTGCATTATCCGCTATGGATTAGCAGATACGATTGTAGTAAACGGAAGGACCTACACGCAGGAAATGGAAGCCATTCCAAACCTTAGCAGATTTGAAATTGCCAACATTTTGAATTACGTCGAATATTCCTGGGGAAATAAACAGCAATACTTCACCATACAGGAAATAGAAGCCAGCCTTGAAAAGTGTGAATAATTAATTGGCATCCATTGCTTCCATCCTTAATTTGGTTGATAAGGTTACGCCCAAATACTTATCAATGATATAATGCGCCAAATAAATGAGTGGTGTAAGTGCAACGGCCATGATAAACTTGTAGATATAGTTGACGATTCCAACGTTTAGAAACAAGTCAAAAGACCATTTGGCGGGTCCCAACACAAAAGCAATATACAACACCACAAAACTGTCAATAAACTGGCTGATCAAGGTAGAACCGGTTGCGCGTAACCAAATGTGCTTCTCTCCGGTTATCTTTTTTATCCTGTGAAACACGAGCACATCTATTATTTGCCCCAATAAAAAAGCGACCAGACTTCCTATGATAATCCAATTGCCTTGTCCAAAAATATTAGAAAAAGCAGCCTGCATATCCGGCACTCCGTTATCAGCATATTGTGTTACCCACCAATCAGCCGGCTCCAATCTGATAGCATTGAAAACCATAAAAAAGGCATAAGCTATTAAAGCAACTGCCAGGTAAGAAAGGAAACGTACTCCTTTTTGACCAAAATATTCGTTGATCACATCTGTCATCACAAACACGACCGGCCACAAAAGCACTCCTGCTGTAAACACCAAAGAGCCCGGCCGTCCAAACAGGTTAAATTCCACCTTTTCCCAACCAAGCGTTTCTTCCAGGGAAAAAATCTTTACTCCTATGAATTCTGCAATGAGGGCATTGGCGATGAAAAAACCTCCCAGCATCAGAAACAAACGGGTTGCTTTACTTTCTAAAACACTGCTCATACAAGGTTTGGCATTAGTGGTGAATGAGGAATTGTCCTAAAGATAATGCAATCAGAGACTAATGATAAAGTTCAATTAAATTAACAAAAAAAGTGACCTCGCTTAACGATTTCTTCACTTGGTATTTATACTTTCACGGTAAAGAAAATAACCATGATTAAGATTCTTTTTCCAACCGATTTTTCTGAAGCTGCCAACCATGCTTTCATTTATGCATTGCAATTTGCAAACGCGATTGGCGCTGAAATAAATACCTTCCACGTCATTCCTGAGCCTAATGTAAAAGGCGCTCACCTTCCAAATACAATGAAGGAAATCGCCGATTCCATCAAGGCAGAAGAGTTTGAAGAATATAAAAAGTATATCCCGCAATTGCGCGAAATAGCTGAAGTTAACGGCTTTTCAAATGTTGTTTTGAAACACAACATGGTCTTTGGAGATCCAAGAATCAGGATAAGAAAAGAAGCTTCTGAAATCGGTGCCGACATGATTGTAATGGGTACCAAAGGCGCAGGTTGGTTAAAAGAGATATTTATCGGAAGTGTGGCAGGAGAAATATTGGAAAATGCTCCTTGTCCTACTTTGGCTATTCCGGCTAAGGCAAATTTTGATGGTAAGATTGACAAAATTGCCGTCACCACAAATTATGAAGCAAAAGAGGTAAAAGCCATTGAAAATCTAATGCGATTTGCCAATTACTTCAAGGCTGAAGTATTTTGTGTTCATGTGGACACCTCTCACACAGAAGGTTTGTCTCACAAAATGGAAAACTTTAAAAACCTTATCTCTCCACAAGAGAATCTCCACTTTATAGCAATTGATGGCTTAAGAATGGAATCCAGTCTGATTCAATTTGTTGAAGAAAACGATATTGATATCCTTGCCATGATGACGCACAAGCGTAATTTCTTTGAAGAAATTTTCAGCTATAGCAAGACCAAACAGATGTCTTATCACAGTAAGATTCCAATCTTGTCCGTTAAGGCTGACTAGACATTATCATCCGCATTTTTAAAATTGGTACGGAATAGTTTTAACTGTTCTGCATTGCCTATTACAATAAAACTACTTCCGGGGGCAAGTACGGTCTCTGGAGTCGGATTGACAACATATCGACCATCTGGCGTCTGAAAAC
This sequence comes from Saprospiraceae bacterium, assembly GCA_020436955.1. Classification (GTDB taxonomy): domain Bacteria; phylum Bacteroidota; class Bacteroidia; order Chitinophagales; family Saprospiraceae; genus JAGQWW01. The sequence continues at coordinate 5,714 of JAGQWW010000045.1, forward strand.
CTATGATATTGGTCCCTGTCTCACTCCGAATATGCAAATCCTTTATCGACTTTCCTTTGCAATGTCCCGGCAACTGTTCAAAACTAACTTCTTCAAATCCGATATCACTCACATGTTCGTTGGTGATAAAACTGAAGAATTCGACTGCGTTGGGTTTGGTCACCAAGGTGGCCATATAAAATCCACCAATTAGTTCGGGCATTATTACGTGGTCAGCTCCTGCCAACCTCAATTTTTTGATACTCTTATTCTGATAGGCCCGGCTAATGATATTTAATTTAGGATTTAACTGGCGGCTTGTTAAAACCGTGAATACGTTATCGGCGTCATCAGCCAATGCTGCAATGATGGCAGATGCACGTTTGATACCTGCTGTTATTAATATTTCATCGTGGGTAGCATCGCCTTCCAGGTACAAAATCCGGCTTGGATGCTCTACAATTTCCTCAATAGCATCATGTGATTGTTCTATGATGACAAAAGGCAATTTGTGCTTGATGAAATTTTCCGCTACCTCCTTACCATATCGACCATATCCGCAAATAATGATATGATTTTCAAGATCATTGATGGCTTTTTCCATATAGCTCATATTAATTTTCTTAAAGATCTCACCCTGGATAACGTAATATGAAAAGGCAGACAAAGAGTAAGCAAAAATGCCAATATTGAGGATGATGAATATACTGGTAAATATTTGACCTGAAGTTCCAAGGGGTCTCAATTCAGTAAACCCTACCGTAGAAATGGTAATTACGGTCATATAGAATGCTTCCACAATGGTGAAGCCTTCCATGAAAAAATACCACGATGTACCCAGGGTTAGGGAACCAAAAAACAAAAAGATGGCATAGCGCAGCCTTAGGAAACTATTGGAATTGGAATATTCAATAATTGCCTTTTTTAATCCCAGGCTTGTAAAGATGCGAGGCAAATGCGCCATGAAAAGGAACCGGTTTAGTGGCAAGAAAGGTAAGGATTTTCGGGGTAATGTTTTCAGGCAGGAAACAATTACCCCGAAAATTTATCTTTAGCTACATCCGCGCATGATGTCTAGTCCGTTGGCAAAAATCACCAATGCTAACACTAATATGAAACCCGCTGTCGTAGCCACTTCCATGAATTTATCACTTGGCTTACGGCCGGTAACTACTTCGTATAGTAGAAACATTACATGACCACCATCCAATGCCGGGATGGGTAACAGGTTCATAAATGCTAATATAAGCGAGATAATAGCTGTCATTTGCCAGAAGTGATCCCATTCCCAGGTAGTTCCGAAGATCTTTGCAAATGTTCCAAATCCTCCTAAGCTTTCCGTTGCTTTAATCTGTCCGGAAAACATTCTTTTAAAGGCCGTAACCTGAGAAGCAAGGAAGTCCCAACCTTTTTGAAAACCTAATGGGAAAGCTTCTGCAGCGCTGTACTCCTGTTTTTCGAAATCAAAGAAGTGGTCATAATAATATGGCTGGAAACCAATTTGTCCATTTTCATTGACTTGTGTACTAAAGTTCAAGGTATCTTTTCCGTTTCTTAAAACGGTCACTTCGACCTTCTCTTTTTTGTGCATTTCCAACTGGTCCTTCAGATTATTGTAGTATGGTGTTGAGACCTTATTCAAAGCAATAATCTGGTCCTCTTGGCGCAATCCGGCTTCATATCCGGGAGCATCTTCTGCAATAACTCCAATAATGGTAGGAATACGTGGCGCAAACAATTGCTGTCGCTGCCCATCATGGCTGGAAAGAATACCAATAAACTTTGGATCAACCGGAAGTTGCTTTTCAGCGCCGTCCCTTCTTACCGTAATTTTATCGGCCCCATTGATAACAATCTCCTGAGAAAGGAACTTGGGATTGAATTTTTCAAAAGGTTTATCACCAACAGAAAGCACTACGTCTCCATCCTGCAGACCTAATTCTCTACCCAATGAATCTGTATAGATACCGTAGGCAACATTTTTATTCGGAAGATATTCATCACCCCAAACCCAAAGCACCATTCCAAAAAGCAGGAAACCAAGGATAAAATTAACAGTCACACCACCTAGCATGATAATCAATCTTTGCCAAGCCGGCTTAGATCTAAATTCCCAAGGCTGTGGAGGTTTGGCCATTTGCTCTTTGTCAAAGCTTTCATCGACCATACCAGCTATTTTTACATAGCCTCCAAGCGGTAGCCAACCAATACCATACTCTGTTACATCTTCATCGTCGTTTTCAAACTCCTGGTCCTTGCTCAAAGCGGTTTTCACTTGCCAGGAACCATTTAGCTTTTTTGCTTTTATAAGGGAAATCCATGGATCGAAAAAGAGGTAAAATTTCTCTGCACGGGTCTTGAACCATTTTGCAGGTAGGAAGTGACCCATCTCGTGCAAAATAATCAAAATACAAAGGCTCAGCATAAGCTGGCCTATCATAACAACATAATCCATATTGATTATTTAAAATAATTGATTTTTAAGCGCCCAAAGGTAGATTAAACCTTTCACATTCAGAAAAACATCTGGCCAACAGTTTGGTTTGAAAGACTAATTTAAATGGACGCAGGATAAAACTAGATTCTGACCTTTTTATTTCCCTATTCAAAAATTCTTCCTTTTATATTTACAGCTCAAAGAAAAACGGGTATGCAATTATTTTTCACAGAAGTTTTTGAAGGTGATTTAGCTTATTTTGATGAAAATGAAACCAAGCATTGTCTTCAGGTTTTACGCCACAAACAAGGCGACGTAATCTCATTCCTGGATGGAAAGGGTACTTTGTATAATGGAAGAATTGTAGAAGCCGGCAAAAGGCAGATGACCGTAATGGTTGGAAATAAAAGTACCATTCCCGGAAAGAATTATCAACTTTCCATAGCAATTGCGCCCACCAAAAATATTGACCGGTTCGAATTTTTCCTTGAAAAAGCGACTGAAATCGGGATAGACCATATTTATCCCATCTTTACCGACCATTCTGAAAGAAAGAAGTTAAGACTGGATCGCTGTGAAAAAGTACTCATGGCAGCCATGAAACAATGCATGACGCCTAACCTGCCTCAAATACATGAACCGATTAAGATCAAGGACTTATTTAAAAACCTGAAAGGATATAACAGCCTGTTGATTGGTTATTGTGGAGCAGATAACCTGACCATGCTCAAAGATGCCGTACTCCCTAATCAAAATACATTGATTCTAATTGGTCCTGAAGGCGATTTCTCTCCTGAGGAATATCAGACAGCCTTAGAATTAGGATTTACCGGCGTTTCAATGGGTAACACCCGACTCCGAACAGAGACTGCTGCCATCATGGCAACAGCTACCGTTGCCATTGTGAATCAATAATGGAAATTATTCGATAAGGCCTCTACCCTCTTTTACAATCTTACCGGCTTTGGACAATTGCTTCATCAGACGATCAAGGATACCATTGATGAAGTCTTTACTTTTATCCGTGCTGTAAGACTTGGCTATTTCGACAAACTCATTCAAAGTAACCTTGGTAGGAATGGAAGGGAATTGCGACAATTCACAAACCGCCATTTTTAGCATAATCAAATCCAGAATGGCTACACGGTCAACGTCCCAATTTTGTAGCGTAGGTTTGATTTCTTCCAACAGTTCTTCATCATCACGATACGTAGCACGAAGCAATTCTAGACCAAATTCCTGGGTTGCTTCTCTTTCAGGCTCGAATTCATCAAAAAAGCGTCCTTCGACCGGCAATGATTTGATGAGCTTTTTCACACTACCAACAATTAAAGATTCATCGTCCATCCAGGTTGAAAAATGCTCTTCCATCAAGTCGGCGAAGTTTTCATTTTTCACGCTGGTGCGGTACATTTCCAATAACACCTTCCTGTGATCTTCCAGCGTTGGTTTGGCTTTGCTCAGATAGTTTTGATAAACATCAGACTTGGCGAATTCGGTATAAAAAATACGTACGTTGTCAGCATCCACTTTTCCGAAAAGACCTGCTTTTTTGCAGCGCTTTTCAAATTCTGGATTGGTACGAATGGATTCAATTAATGGATTATCCCAAAGAATGGGTTTGAAGCTTTTGTCCTCTTCTGAAGGTAGCAATTTAGCTTGACGGGTCTCATATTCCTTAAGGGAATAAGCTGCAATTTTCTGAAGATAGACCAGGTTGAACAAAAAGAGTTCAAAGGATTTCTGGATCGCTGTAAGGTAACGCTTCTCTCCTTCCTGCAAGGTCAGCTCCGGATTGCGATTCAGTGCATATAAAACCTGCATTACTTTAATGCGAATGTTTCTTCTGCTTAGCATATATATTTCAAAAACCTTTTGGGTAATTACCGGTTAGACCGGGAAAAACGTATTTGATAAATCTTATTTTGATTCTGTCACTGCAAAGAAAACAGATTTTCTCAATTAACTCAATTATTATTAGAATTCCTTGAACTTTCCGTCCTGCATTTCCAGTACCCGGTCGCTCATGGATGCTAATTCCTCATTGTGGGTTACAATAACAAATGTTTGTCCAAAATCTTCGCGCAACTTTAAAATTAACTGGTGCATCTCCTTCGAAGTAGCAGAATCAAGGTTTCCAGATGGTTCATCTGCAAATACAACGCCCGGTTGATTCATCAACGCTCGTGCAATTGCCACGCGTTGCTGCTCACCTCCTGATAATTGGGTGGGTTTGTGTTGAGAACGATTAGTCAGCCCCAGGTAATTCAGCAATTCAGCTGCACGGTCTTCTATTTCCTTACCTGATTCACCATTAATATAAGAAGGAATACAAACATTTTCCAATGCTGTAAACTCCGGCAACAAGTGATGAAACTGAAAAACGAACCCGATATTTTTATTTCTAAATCTGGCCATGGGTTTTCCATCTAGTTTGGTAACATCCTGACCATTGATCGTTAGGGTACCTTGGTCGGCCTGATCTAAAGTCCCCAATATATGTAACAAGGTACTTTTACCGGCACCGGATTTTCCCACGATGGAAACGATCTCACCTTGTTTGATATGCAAATCTACTCCCTTCAGTACATGAAGGGAACCATAAGATTTATGAATATTTTGCGCCTTTACCATAAGTTTACAACGTTTCCTTTTCGTTGGGTAAAAATAACTTTTGTTTAAAGGTTTAAAAGATTATGATGGAAAACATTTTCCGACTTCAATTTTTTAAATTCAAATAAAAATCGAATTTTACAGTCCCTGCCAATTAAGCCTGCTTTATTTCAAAAAAGTCAAATTTCAACTATGAAGTTCACACTTGGCGTTTTAATCGCATTGGTAATCATCTCCTCTTTTGTATGGGTTTCATGTCGATCCAATCAAAAACAAGAGGCAACTACGGATCAAATGTCACCCAAAGAATGGTTACCTACCAACCAACCTGATTGGGCCAAAAATGCTGTCATTTATGAAGTGAACGTTCGCCAATACACACCGGAAGGCACCTTTAACGCATTTAGCGAACATATCGACAGATTAAAAGACTTAGGAGTTGATATATTATGGTTTATGCCGGTGTTTCCGATTAGTGAAAAAAATAAGAAAGGAGAATTAGGGTCCTATTATGCGGTATCCAATTACCGCGAAGTGAATCCTGAATTTGGTGCTATAGAAGATTTTGATGCCATGGTTCAAAAAGTACATGACGCAGGCATGAAAATCATCATAGACTGGGTACCGAATCATACTGGCTGGGACCATGTATGGTTAGCAACCAACAAAGAATTTTACACCCGCGATTCTCTGGGTAATGTGATAGATCCAATTGACCCTGAAACCGGAAAATCATGGGGTTGGACGGATGTAGCTGATCTGAATTATGACAATGCTGAAATGCGTCAGGAAATGATTGCATCTATGCAGTATTGGTTGGATAACCACAATATTGACGGCCTTCGAGTAGACGTGGCGCATAATGTTCCCAATGATTTTTGGGACCAGGTACAAGACAGCCTCGGAAAGGGAAATTATCCTTACATGTTAGCAGAAGGTGAAGTGCCCTATCATAGGAACTCAGGGACCTTCGCTATGGATTATGCCTGGTCCTTCCATCATTTGATGAATGATATAGCAAAAGGTGAAAAACCTGCAAGTGCCATCGACACATGGCTAAAGGAAGACAGAGCAAAATACGAAAGAGGTTACCATATGCAGTTTATTACCAACCACGACGAAAATGCATGGAATGGTACAGAATACGAAAGGATGGGAGACGGTGTGGACGCTTTTGCTGTCCTTACTTTCACCTTTGAGGGTATGCCATTAATTTATACCGGTCAGGAAGCTGCCTACAATAAACGAATGGAGTTTTTCCAAAAGGATCCTGTCGATTGGGGAACTTATGAAAAAACTGAATTTTACAAAAAACTCATTGACCTCAAACACCGTAACCAGGCCCTATGGAATGGTGAACACGGTGGCGAG
>JAGQWW010000459.1 GCA_020436955.1 Saprospiraceae bacterium
CAAATACTGGGACAACGTATCTTTAATCACTACTTTGAAAGCAGTATCGTTTCCTACATTTTGAAAACGGATTTTGTATTCGATTTCGGTGTCATTGTCTATGAAATGACTCGCACAAACGCCTTTTGGGAAAGCCTCTTTATCGTTAGGATCATAACTTCCGCGTACTTCCACACATTCAACATCGAGGAAGTCTGCTGCATCATCCGGTTCATACATGGTAACGTAACCGGTATTGGTGCCTCCGATAGCATTTTCACCACAGTTTTCGATAGTAATTCCGGGACGACGACTCCAGGGGTGACCCGGCACCTGCTCCATTTGTAGACGGTAGGTTGAACCTTCTGCCGGCACTGACACCTCATAGGTTTCTTCTGCTCCTAGTGGCGTAGTGTTACCAAAGCGCATCACCATATCATCTTCAATGATGATAAAATCCTGCTGGGTAGGTAATGCAGCTCCTTCATTTTTAATAATAAAGCGAACAGAATCACCATCGCAATATCCACTCACACGCAAGTCAGATCCATTCCACAAAGAATCCGGAGGGGTACAGATAGAATCCGGATAGATATGTGCTTCCAGGCAAAGCGTTTGCCCCAGCTCAACTGAATCGCAAGGCAAATGGGTATATATTTTAAAATCACCACATTCAAAAAGTCCAACATCACCCAGGTCAAATGTGTAGACATTGCCATTCACTCCGGACCATGGAATCTCAGAACCCGTTACTTCCAATCTAGGGTCAATGGTAATTTCCACAAAAGCATCTTGCGCTGGAATGGTTCCTTCGTTGCAATAATTGACATAGAGGGTATTGTCGAAGCAACGGCGAAGGAAGGGGGTGGAAATGGTGACCTCCATAGAGGGGCATTCTACCTCAGGTTGGAGTAAAAAATGCAGCGTATCAGTACCTAACGGTTGCACCTGGTTAGACACTAAGGTATCCTGACATAAGCCCCAGGTAGCGTTTGGTGGATTAGGAAAAACTTTATAATCTCCTAATTCAACATTTTGATAATACCAGCCTGTGGAATCGGTTGTACCATAACTTCTGGTACCATTTTTTTCAAAATTCACTATTTGATTAGGGAAAAATATATTGGAAGAAGCGTAGCTGCAAGAGTCTGGATTAAATGAAATACTTCCATCTATCGAATTAATCCTAGTCCGTCCAAGTTGGTCAAAGCAGGAAACATACCCCTGCATTTTTCCATTGTCCAAACTTAGATAAATCCCATTTACTAGATTCCCACCTGAAGAAAGGGCTGTTATCTTGTCTGCAATGACAACCAAATTATTTGGTTCTGTCCCAATTTGATTTTGAAAATCTATACTTAGGTTATTATTTAACCTTCCGAAATAGCAATCATTCCCTTGTGCATAAGCATAATAGAAACTCGAATTTACAGGTTGAAACTTAATCTCAACATCGTTTAAAATTGAATTTGAAAATCCAAATGTGGTACTATCAACCAAATCTCCATCTGCTGAAAACTTGTAAACACCAATACCACGTTGGTTAGTATTTATGTCCTGAGTCCGATAGATCATAAACACTTCTCCATCTTCATTAAGGTCAAATGTAGGCCTGGTTGATTCGTTATCAAAAATTTGATTATTGTACCAAATCTGATTTCCCAGCAAATCAATTTTCCGAAGTTCAAATTTCCATTTACCCAGGGTCTGGTAGTAATTATTTATTAAAAAACCTCCTTCTGTAAGTTCTATTTCTGGTAATACCTGTTGAGAAGAAATAATTAACTCAAAATCATCACCTATCGATTGACCATTCCAATCCAATCGCTGAAAGTTCATTAAAATTTTTCCACTATCCGGTTGTGATGATAAACTTTTGGACCTGATATAGAAGAAACCCCAGCTGTCATTCTTAATTAGTTGGCAAGCTGTAGTAATATTTCCTTCAGGAGGTACTCCCATCCAAATAGTGTCTACCCAAACTGTTTGACCAAATGGATCTAATTTTATCAGCTCGTGAAAATAATTTATGAACTGGCCTGAATCAGGATCTACTTCACCTACCTGATTGATAAAGTACATAGATCCATCCTGGCCCTCCACTAAATCAACTCCAATGTTTTGACTATTTTGATGGACTAAAAATGAATTTGAAAATAACAAATCTCCATTAGAATTAAACCTGTAAAGTATATTTTCAAACAGCGTTGTAGAACCAACCGTATCATACTTCACTCCACCCAGCGTAGAAATATCTCCATTTGCGTTTTCAATGGCGGATGTAAAAAAATCAGTTGAAAGGTAGCGTTCCCAACCTTGAGAAATGGCTGAATTCGAAAGGAACAATCCAAAAACTACGAGTAAACTATATTCAATTATTGTCTTCATGGAACATTCTTTTTTGTCTATTAATTTTGATGCTACAATTATCCGAAGACTTGGAGCCTGATTCAAAGACAAAAAATTCAATTTGTAAATTTTTACTTTTTATAAAAATTAGCAAATACCCTATTTTTAAAGCATATTGGGTGAAATTTGTAAATTTTTATAAAATAGATTTCTTTTGAAAAATACGAAACTGGTTGGGCTTTTAGAGACTTTTTCGCCGGAAGAGTGGCGGGACCTCAAAAA
>JAGQWW010000460.1 GCA_020436955.1 Saprospiraceae bacterium
CAGCAAAGAAGGTATAATTCAAATTAGCATTTTCAGCAGCGGTGCCATGAGGAGCCATCAGGTTGTTGTCCGGGCTGCTGATACCACTTTGCGCTGCATTATATGCCTCTGAATAATTTTTCACATGCATGTAATACCTTGCTTTTAAAGTGTAAGCAACTTCAATCCAGGCTTGCGGGTCACCATCCAGGTATATTTCTGAACCACTGGTTGGTCTTCCTGCGCCGGATGATAGGTTTGCGATGGCATCATCCAACAAGGTCTGTAGTTTGGAATAAACCGTCATTTGGCCTTCAAATGCAGGATTGTCCAAATCCGGTTGCCCTGCTTCATCAAAAGGAATATCGCCCCAGAGGGAAGTGGCACTTCCGAGAGCCATTGCTCTCAAAACCTGGGTGACGCCAAGGGTAACGCCACTAATTCCCTCAGTTTCTGCTGCATTTTTAGCCGCAATGGCATTTGCTACCACGTCAACATATACATTGTTCCACTCCGTATTAAAATCGCTGGTAGTAACTCCGTATTGGCTAAAACCGAGATGTTGACGATCAATACCGGTATAATAGCCACAGAAAATACCTGCTTTTCGGGCAGTCTCCCCGGTTTGTAATACAATATTTCCGACTTCTGCTCCTGTCAAAATATATTGATAAGATGCATTGGTTGGACTATTGGGATTTTCATTGAGGCCCTCTACCAGTTTTGAACAGGCAGACAGCGACAATAAAGCACTTAATAGTATGATATAATTTTTCATTTTCAATTTCATTTTTGGTTAGAAGGTGATGTTTAGGGTGGCAATGAAAGAACGGGTGCTTGGATTGTTGAAGTAATCAATACCTCTTGCCACGCTTACACCCTGTAGATTGGTATCCGGATCGTTACCTTCAAATTGGCTCCAGATAAACAGGTTTCTTCCGGTGAATGAAATTTCGGCTGCACTTAAACCGGTTGCTTTATTAAGCCCCAGACCGTTGAATCGATAAGAAAGTGTCAATTCGCGTAAGCGGGTCCAGGAACCATCTTCAATGTACAATTCATCGTTTCCGCTACCGAAAAAGCCTCCGTCAGCATTGTACCAGGCTTCTGTTAAAGCAACAGGTCCTGCTCCGAAGTTGTGAATCTTGCCACGGAAAGTAGTTCCCGCCAAAATCACATTTCCTTCAAAATCAAGTAAGTTTTGGCCTGCTGTCACTTCTTCATCTGAACCTCCCCATGTACCCAGGTCATACATTACTGATTTGGTGCCTGCGTAGATATCTGCACCCTGGTACGTTTCAAATAGGAAAGAAACTGAGAAGTTTTTCCAGCGAATGGTACTGAACGCAGACCCTTGCCAATCCGGATTTGGATCTGCGATTACGCCTTCTAGTTCATCTTGCTCAGGGAAACCATTTTCGTCAAATACAATATCACCATTTGCATCTCTTAGGGTTCTTGAACCCCAAAGTACACCGATTGGATATCCTTCCAATGCACGCGCACTTACGGCAGATAGACCTCCCAAATTAATTGCCAGTCCTTCACCTAGTTTCGTCACTTCGTTTCTTACCCTGGAGTAAATCAGGTTAACATCCCAACTGAAATTTGCTTTTCTGACGATTGAGTAGCCCAGGTCAAGTTCTACCCCTTCATTTTGCAATTCTGCACCGTTGGTATACAGGTTGATGATACCACGAGAGTTAGCAATTGGGAAACCTAGCAGTACGTCTACAGTTTTGTTTTTATAATACGTTCCACTCAAGGATAAACGGTCCTTAAAGAATCGTAGGTCAAGCCCGGTTTCAAACTCCTTTTTACGTTCCGGTCTTAGGTTTGAACTACCGCGTTGTGTACTCGGCACAAAAGCACCATTGCCATACAAGGATCCTGCAAGGTTTCCACCGTACTGATCACTGAAGGTTGGCGAGACAAAAACATTGGTAGTGTTGTATCTGGCTGGCTGAACACCCACTTCACCGTAGGAAAGTCTGAATTTACCAAAGGACATTACATCGTTTTTTAAGGCGCCCAGTTCAGTAAATTGCCATGCCAGCGAGGCAGAAGGGAAATAGAAAGTGTTATTGGACGCATCTCCGAATGTGGAAGCCGCTTCCCCTCTCACCGTTCCGTTTAAGAATAACATATCATATAAAGAAAGATTAGCAGAAGTATAAACCCCAACTGTTCTTTCCTGTCCGTAGGTACTGGTCACCGTCCTGTTTTCAGGCAATGCATTGTCGATATCACGAATTCCGCTAGCAACATCGGTAAATTGTATGAAGTTGATGATTTCACTTCCATCCGTAATAAGTTCGCGATGGTTGAAATTGAAACCGACCAGGATATCACCACTGAAATTGCGATTAAATCTTTTTCCTGCTTTGGCGATGTAATCCATATTTAAAATGGAGTTTCTAGCCAGGCTTTTATCAAAGAATCCTGATGTATAACTACCGGAGGCTGATCCAGGAGTAAAAAACTGTTGTTGCCATTCAGAGTATTTGTCTAAGCCTACCCGGCCAATCAAATCCAGCCAGGTAAAAGGCGAAGCCGTTAGTTCCATGGACGTTATCAATCGATCGACATCCACCAAACTTTCCTGCTCATTAATGGTCCATAATGGATT
>JAGQWW010000461.1 GCA_020436955.1 Saprospiraceae bacterium
CAAACCATCCTTTCAAAAGATGAAAACGACAACTATCGCTGGTTTGCCGATGGTGAAATGAATACTTGTTATCTGGCAGTTGACAGGCACGTAGAAAATGGAAGGGGCGATCAGGCTGCTATAATATATGATTCGCCGGTTACAGGTACAAAGACGACCATAACGTTTAAGGACCTTTTAGAAAAAGTTTCCAAAGTCGCCGGAGGATTAAAAGCCTTAGGAGTCGAAAAGGGCGACCGCGTTTTGATTTATATGCCGATGGTGCCAGAAGTGGTATTTGCTATGTTGGCCTGTGCAAGATTAGGTGCCATCCATTCTGTAGTATTTGGCGGATTTGCAGCCAATGAGTTGGCCATCAGGATTGATGATGCCAAACCGAAGGTTATTCTTACCGCTTCAGGTGGTAAGGAGATTGACAAGATTATCCCATACAAACCCATAGTCAATAATGCTTTGGATGCCAGCCAACATCAACCGGATTTTGTCGTGTTGCTTCAACGCTCCTTTGTTGAAGCCGAAATGAAGCCCGGGCGGGATTTGGACTGGCACCAGGTTTTTGACAATGCTGATCCCGAACATTGCGTTCCGGTAAAAGCTACCGACCCATTATACATCCTATACACTTCCGGTACTACAGGTAAACCAAAAGGTATTGTTCGTGATAATGGAGGTCATGCAGTGGCCCTGCGATTTAGTATGCAATATGTCTATGGTGTGGAACCCGGTTCGGTTTATTGGGCAGCATCAGATGTTGGCTGGGTCGTTGGCCATAGCTACATTGTCTATGGTCCATTAATCAACGGAAATACCACCATTCTTTTTGAAGGAAAACCGGTTAGGACGCCTGATGCAGGTACATTTTGGAGAGTGATAGAAGAACATAATGTCAGTGTGCTTTTTACAGCTCCAACTGCAATTCGAGCCATTAAAAAGGAAGATCCAAACGGAAGTTTGGTAAATGATTATGATACCTCCAGTCTTAAATACCTGTTTTTAGCAGGTGAAAGATGTGATGTAGCCACGCTTAATTGGTCAGAAGAAATTTTAAAAGTCCCCGTAATCGATCACTGGTGGCAAACGGAATCTGGCTGGCCTATGTTGGCCAATTTGGCGGGGGTAGAACTCCTTCCGGTAAAGCCGGGATCAGCCGGCAAACCGGTCTGTGGTTATAATATACAGATTCTGGATCATGAAGGAAATCAGCTGCCACCTAACACAGAAGGAGCGGTTGCCATCAAATTGCCATTGGCGCCGGGTACCTTGCCAACCTTATGGGAAAATGACCAAAATTTCAAAGACAGCTATTTGTCGACATTTCCTGGATACTATTTTTCAGGCGACGGAGGCTTCAAGGACGACGATGGTTACTTCTTTATTACCGGCCGAATCGATGATATCATCAATGTAGCCGGCCATAGATTATCCACTGCAAAAATGGAAGAGGTGGTAGCCAGCCATCCGGCAGTAGCAGAATGTGCCGTAATCGGTATTGAAGATAAACTCAAAGGCCAGATTCCTGTTGGATTTGTGGTCCTAAAGAGTGGGGTGATGAAAGAAGATGCAGAGATTGAAAAGGAATTAATCCAAATGGTCAGAGACCAGGTTGGGCCGGTGGCAGCCTTTAAAAGAGCCATTGTAACCAAGAGATTACCAAAGACACGTTCAGGAAAAATTTTAAGAAAGGTAATGCGTGGTATCGCAGATGGAGCAGATGTAAAAACACCATCTACCATTGAAGATATGTCTGTGTTGGGTGAGATTTCGACCCTGATGCACGACCAACATGTGGGTATTGCCTTCAATGATGAAAAATAGAAATGAATCTCCTTAGTAAAATGATGGGTCGGTATTGCTCTCTCCACAGGAAGTAAACCGGCCCACACTTTTTTTTGCTTTCGTTTGGCCTCATTGCTTCAAAGTTCTACCTTTCCAGCCTCATTTTAAAAACTGTTATCATGTCCATACATTCAGAGGTGAAACGTGTTACCACACACGTATTGCAAGCCATGAAAGACAAAGGCGAAAAAATCGCCATGCTTACAGCGTATGATTTTTCTATGGCGAGAATTCTTGATGAAGCAGGGGTTGACGTACTGTTAGTAGGTGACTCCGCCTCCAACGTAATGGCCGGGCATGAGACAACTTTGCCTATTACGCTGGACCAGATGATTTATCACGCCAGTTCGGTTGTGCGCGCAGTGCATCGCTCCTTGGTTGTGGTCGATCTGCCTTTTGGTTCGTACCAGGGTAATTCCAAATTGGCCTTGGAATCTACCATCCGGATTATGAAGGAATCCGGAGCTCATGCCGTAAAGCTGGAAGGAGGTGAAGAGATCCAGGAATCTATAAAAAGAATCTTATCTGCAGGGGTTCCTGTCATGGGACATCTGGGACTCACCCCACAGTCGATTTATAAGTTTGGAACCTACACAGTGAGAGCAAAAGAAGACGCAGAAGCTGAAAAACTCCTTAGTGATGCAAAACTGTTGCAGGAATTGGGCTGTTTCGCTAAAGTATTAAAGAAAATTCCAGCCAAACTCACCAAGCAGGTTTCCGAAATGTTGGATATCCCCACTAT
>JAGQWW010000462.1 GCA_020436955.1 Saprospiraceae bacterium
TAACTGAAAAATTAATGTAATAATAAGCTCCTGCTTCTAAGGGTTGGATGAGTTGGGTGCCCAGCGCTTCGTTGTGAAAAAAGCCTTCTTTGCTTGCTTCATCGTACAATCCAACATGATTGTTACCATCAGCAGCTCTGACTCTTATGTTCCAATAGGTAAAAGGTGGAGGAGGTAATTCAGTACCAAAGGTGAATAGATCTACGGTTGCCAGATAACTAGAGTCATAGTTGATGTAAGCAGCACTGTACCAGTCTTTTACAAAACGAAATCCCTGGAAAGGATAGAAAAAAGTTCCTGGTGCAAGGTCTTCAAAACTCGAGTTTTTAACCAGATTTTGCGCAGGGGTAGATGGAATTAAGAAACCCCAACATAAGAGCAGAATGATTAGCTTTGGTCTTTTTGGGTATGTGCTTTTCAACTTCGGGTTATTTTACGATGCTTATATCACCCGAATATCGGATGACTTTTCCATCTAAAAATAAGACTTCTGCTACATAAGTAAAAACCCCGGGGTCTAATTCCTTACCTGCAAAGGTGCCATCCCATCCTCCTTCTTCACTATTTGGGAGTAATTTTCTGGTTTCAAAAACGAGATCTCCCCAGCGGTCATACACCTGCAATTGGACAATGCCGGAAACATTGGGTTCGTCTCCATAAATGGTGAAGATATCATTGATGCCATCTCCGTTGGGAGAAAAGGCATTGGGGATGTATACTTTTCTTACCTCCAACAATTCAATAAAAACGGAATCGATAGCCCTACACCCATTTGAATCGATCACTTCCAGAACGGCAATCCCATTTTCTGATGGAGCAACCCTGCCAATTGGACAATCTCCACAATCAAACCAGTTAGGAGGGCTCCATTGATAAGTCTGTATAGGAAGGCTGCTTTGCGGGAACAAGGTCAAAACCTCTCCCAGGTCAGCTTGTAAATTGTCACCAATATCAACCACCAATTGTGGCGGATCAAACAGGAATAGTTCTTCTGAAAATCTGCATCCAAATCGATCAACTATGTCAAACTCGAATCCACCGGCCTCCTGATTTATCCTTCTGAAGGGGAGGGTAGTGGGCGCACCATTTACTAAAATTTGATATGGTGGATATCCACGGGTAATGCTGTCTATACCGATGACTCCGTCACCATCTCCAAAACAACTGGGATCTTGTTGGGTAAATCCAACTGCAATACCCGGGTCAGGTGCAACGGCTAGTTCCAGGGTCACGATGCTGTCACATCCAAATACAGATTGAAAACTATCAACAAATATACCTGCCTGTGCAATCATTCTGTCGCCTAATTGGAAGCTACTGCCTTCGCAGATGGTGTCCAACAGGTCATAAAATTTGGGCACTACATTGACGATTTTCCAGTTGGAAACCACCCTGCATTTTGAATTTTGAAGGTTGGAAGAATCATTGGCCAACAAGTACCGATAAAAATAGCGTCCGCCATTCAGATTATTGTGTACCACATTATCGTCTATCGCACCATTGATATTGAACCAGTTAGCACCTTCATCATTGCTCAGTTGCCATTGCAACCAGGGCGTATCGTATTGGTCACCATTGATGGTTGCATTTAGGGTGATGGGATTTCCATTTTCACAAATATTTTCCACCACATCCGGTAAAATCAATGCTAGTGGTCCGCATGGACGAAAGGAGATGTTGTCCAGGGCCAGATCGTTACCGTTGCCACCGGGTGCTTTGTTGCGAAGGGAAAGGGTTACTGTTGTTTGACCTGGATTGGTGGTGAAAGTAAACCCATAGTTGTTCCAGGATTCGTTTTCGGGTATTTCCCCTGTATTGAAGACTTCAACACCGTCTATTTCAAAAGAAACATTGGGTTTTATAAGGTTTTTGCCGGAAGGTATCAGGTTGAAAATATCAGCTGAAAATTCATATAAGGTGTTGGCACAAAGATTATCAACCTCCTGTTCATAAAAGAGCCCGGGGCTGTAAGATGCATTTACGATCATCATGTAGCCACGGGCATCACTACTATTGTCCTGCGTCGATACCCAATCGAAAATACCTGCCCAAGGGCCTGTATTATTAGAAATGGTATAAAACCCATCATTGGGTGGAGGATTTGTGCTATAAATATAACCCGGAGCAATATTTGGATTCTGAGGTAAAATGTTGTTAGGTCCACTCCCGAAGTCACCTTCCGTAAAGATATTGTCCCCCAGGTTTCCATCGCAAATTTGAGCAAAAAGGAGTGTCGTTGTGAGGAGGAAGATTGGGAGAAGGAAGATTCGGAGCATTTTTATTGCTTTACGGTTTACGGTAGCCGGGTTTTGATAGATGAATAGTATAATCCTATACGCCGCCTCTCTAAAGCAACATATAGTAGTCGGATAAAATTAATTTTTAAAAAGGATTCTTTTCAGTCAAGTCTCCAAAACTTGACAACTGGGCCAAAACATTTGAGTGTTAAAATATTCTGGGAATGATACAAAACTTGCAAAACCCAAAAAATTATCATTTTTTCGGCTACCGGCTACCGGCTACCGGCTACCGGCTACCGTTTTCCGTTTCACCTTTCCTCATCGCTTCCCGA
>JAGQWW010000463.1 GCA_020436955.1 Saprospiraceae bacterium
TAAAAAGATTCCTTTCAACGATATTGAAGCCTTTAAAAACGAAATATCAGACGAGATCGCAGCAGTGGTGCTTGAACCGGTACAAGGAGAAGGTGGTATCCATGTGGCCAGACAGGAATACCTGGAAGAGATGAGAGCCCTCTGTGATGAACACAATATCGTACTGATTTTTGACGAAATCCAATGCGGCATGGGCCGTACCGGAAAACTCTTTGCCAAGGACCATTTTGGGGTACAACCCGACATCATGACCCTGGCCAAAGCTCTTGGAAATGGGGTGCCTATCGGTGCCATACTATCCAATCGCAGGGTCAGTAGTGCCATAGATTTTGGTGATCACGGAACCACTTTTGGAGGTAACCCCCTGGCGTGTTCAGCTGGAATTGCTGTGTTTGATGAGATTACCAAAAATGGATTTCTGCAAGAAGTAGAGAGGAAAGGTGCATTATTGAAAAGCCACCTTTTGGAAATGCAACAGGATTTCGAATGCATCACGGATGTCAGAGGACTCGGGTTAATGATAGGGGTAGAATTTACTTTCGAAACTAAACCATTGGTTATGAAGATGTTGAACAACGGTGTTATTGCCAATGCAACCGCTGAAAATGTGCTCAGACTGGTACCGCCACTTATCATTTCCGACACTGAAATCCTTGATTTAGTAACTGTTATAAAACAATCTGTAAAAGAAATTTTAGAAGAAAAATGATTAAATCAGCCATCGTTGGCGCAACCGGCTACACCGGTTCAGAACTAGTAAGTATATTATTGAGACATCCTGAAGTGGAAATAAGTCTTATCACCTCCAATAGCAGGGCAGGGGAGAAGTTCTCTGATATCCACCCGCAGTTTTTGGGCTTTTGTGATTTAGAACTTCAAAAAGCTGATGTAATTGATGATTATGATATCGATGTATGCATTTTGGCCCTGCCACACAGGGTGTCCATGGATTTTGTGAAAAAGTGGAAGGACAAACCTTTTAAAATAATTGACCTCTCAGGCGACTTCAGATTAAGCAATGCAAAAACCTATGAAGCCTGGTACAATAAGGAACATGTGATTCCTGAAATGGTGCCTACGGTACCTTATGGCTTACCTGAAATCAATCGGGAAAATATAAAAGGAGCAAAAGTAGTTGCCAATCCGGGTTGTTATCCTACAACATCCATCCTTGGACTAGCGCCTTTGTTCCAGGCCGGAAAGGTCGAGAAAGATTCCATCGTAATTGATGCCAAAAGTGGTACAACCGGTGCTGGTGTTAAAGCCAGTGCAACCACCCATTTTTCAAATGTCAATGACAATTTTAAAGCCTACGGTTTAAAAACGCATCGACATACTGTAGAGATTGAAGAAAACCTCGGTTCCTTAAACGGTGGAGAAGTGATGGTGCAATTTACGCCTCACCTCTTACCGGTGGACAGGGGCATACTCGCTACTTCCTATGCTCGCCCTACTGGGAAAATGACCAATAAGGAATTGATGGATCTCTACAAGAACTACTACAAGGACGAGCCTTATGTCAGAGTAAGAGAATCGGCTCCTGAACTCAAATTTGTACGAGGTACAAATATGTGTGATATCTATCCAACCTACGACGAGCGTACCAACCGAATAATAGTATTGAGTGTGATTGACAATCTGATAAAAGGAGCTGCCGGTCAGGCTGTTCAAAATATGAACATTATGTTAGGTCTAAAAGAGACACTCGGATTAGAAGTAAGCCCTATTAAACCATAAAAAATTATAAGATTAAGATGAATAAGAATATCGTAAGTGTAAGAGGATATAAATGTTGGGGAGCCCATACCGGAGTGAAGAGTATGCGTAGGGACCTGGGAATTATTTATTCAGAAGTGCCGGCAGCCACAGCTGCAGTTTTTACTCAAAATGAAGTAGTCGCAGAGCCGGTAAAATTGAGCAGAAAACACCTAAAGGACAATATGGCCCAGGTGATTGTGTGTAATGCCGGGAATGCAAATGCATGTACCGGTCAGCAGGGAGCAGAAGGGGCACTTGCTATGGCTAAAGCAACAGCAGAAGAACTAAATATCAAACCGGAAGAAGTAGTAGTGGCTTCAACAGGGCTAATCGGCGAACCATTCCCTACCAATGAAATTGTAAAGGGAATTCGTGAAAACGTAAGTAAACTTTCGAGAAAAGCGGCGGCGGGTTCATTTGTTGCCAATGCGATTTTGACCACAGACACATTTGCCAAAGAAGGCTTCACCGAGTTTGAAATAGGAGGATATCAGGCCAATATGGCAGGTATTGCAAAAGGCTCTGGGATGATTCATCCTAACATGGCTACTATGCTTGGATTTATTGTAACTGATGTCAATATCAACAAGAAACTCCTACAAGAACTTACCAGAGAATGTGTAGATGAGACTTTCAATATGATTACTGTTGATGGTGATACCTCTACCAATGATATGGTGGTAGTGATGGCCAATGGAATGGCAGGTAATGATGAAATCAAATCCAAAAAGTCTCCGGAATATGAAAAATTCAAAAGCCAATTGCTTGAGCTGATGACCCATCTGGCCAAATTGATTGTGAGTGAC
>JAGQWW010000464.1 GCA_020436955.1 Saprospiraceae bacterium
AAATACCCCATCTCGCTGCAGTATTGATTGGCGAAAATCCAGCTTCCATGTCTTATGTTAGAAGTAAAGTCCGTTCTTGTGAAGAAGTAGGTTTTGAATCTACGCTTATTAAAAAGGATGCAAGTATCACTGAGGAGGAATTGATGGCCATTATTCGTGATTTGAATGAAGACGATGATATTGATGGATTTATCGTTCAACTTCCTTTGCCGGAGCATATCAATGAACAAAGGGTAACGCTTGCGATCGATCCTAAAAAAGATGTAGATGGGTTCCATCCGGTCAATTTTGGAAGAATGGCTCAAGGCTTAGACGCTTATCTGCCAGCTACCCCATTTGGTATTCTGCAGATGTTGGAAAGGTATGGTATTGAAACTTCAGGAAAGGAATGTGTGATTGTAGGAAGAAGCAATATCGTAGGTACTCCTATGGGGATTTTATTATCCAGGAAAGCAAAAGTTGGGAATTGTACCGTAACAATTACACACAGCCGTACAAAGGATTTGTCTGCTCACTGTAAAAGAGCTGATATCATTATAGCAGCCATTGGTATTCCTGAATTTATTACAGGCGATATGGTTAAGGAAGGTGCAGTAATAATTGATGTTGGAATCAACCGAGTAGAAGATGCGAGTAAAAAAAGAGGTTACAGATTGGTTGGTGACGTTGCATTTGATGAAGTGGTAGAAAAGGCTTCTTTTATTACCCCGGTACCTGGTGGAGTTGGACCTATGACGGTAACTTCATTAATTATGAATACCTTGCGTTCAAGTAGAAAAGAAATCTACGGGTAAAAACCATTCTATATGACCTGTATTGAGGGAAACAAACACATGTTTGAGCAGATCATTCAAACATTGCAATTGCTAAGTCCTGAACAATATGCCAGGCCTCTTGAAATTTTCGATGGTTCAAGTATTGGCAAACACTTTAGGCATATTTTTGATTTCTACTTGTGTATTGAAAAAAGTATAGGAACAGGGGTGGTCGATTATTGCTTGCGCGAAAGACACCCCTTGATTGAAACAGATCCATCCTTTGCCGAAAAGGAGTTCAGCAACTGTTTTGAAAAGATCTCAAAAGTGGATGAATCAATGCCTTTGAAGGTCATAGCAGATTTTTCTATTAATGAAGTTGAAAAACCTACGGTGAAATCTTCTGTAGGCAGGGAAATGATGTATGCCTTTGATCATGCTGTCCACCATCTTGCTATTGTCAAGATAGGTATAAAGGCAAATTTCCCTGAGGTACAATTGGAAAAAGGTTTAGGTGTTGCACCTTCCACTCAAAAACATGAAAAATCTTCAGTTTCCCATCACTGATTGCATTGACTCAAAGGATACATGAATTATTTTAAATACGAAATCCATTGTGAGGACTCATTTCAGGAAATTCTAATCGCTTTTCTTGCTGATTTGCCGTTTGATTCCTTTGATGAGCATAGTTATGGTTTTAATGCCTACCTACCTGAAAAGGATTATGATCCAAGCCTGGACCTCCATTTGGACCAACTTCAGAACTCTTTTCAATTTACCTATGAAAGGATGTTTATTAAAGGGGAAAATTGGAATACAGAATGGGAAAAGAACTTCTCGCCTATTGTGGTAGATGAATTTTGTGGTATCAGAGCCAATTTTCATGAACCAATACCCGGAGTACAATTTGATTTGATAATCAATCCCAAAATGGCATTTGGAACCGGTCATCATGAAACTACCAGGATGATGATTCGGCAAATGGAAAAGATTGATGTAAAAGGTACCCGCATATTGGATTTTGGTACAGGTACCGGTGTCCTCGCAATCCTCGCTGTCAAGCTTGGAGCTTCCTATGTGGAAGGGATTGAAATTGAAGTTCCTGCCTGTGAAAATGCCGTTGAAAATTGCGCCATTAACAATACGGATGCTGCCATTAAAATCATTTGTGGTGGCCTTGACAAGGCTGAATCTATCGGCTTTGACATCATTCTAGCAAATATCAACCGAAACGTAATTTTGGAATCCATTAATACGTTACATTCGCTGTTGAAAGAAGGCGGAATTCTGCTTACCTCGGGTTATATTCTTGAAGATATACCCAAGATGGAAGAAGCTTTTTTATCATCCGGATTCTCCCTACAAAACAGGTTGGAAGAAGGAAATTGGGTTTGCCACCAGGTGCGAAGACCTTGATATTGTAGCTTTTTTCAATTTCTGCATTTCATTAGTGTTACAAAAGTCACCATTTGGTATGAAATTACAATACGGAATCTCTCTGTTTCTACTGCTATTTTCTATGCTTCAGGTTCAGGCTCAACGACTTGAAAAATTTGAAGAAGAACCTGAAAAGTTTTTAGAGCAATTGAAAGAATACATGACTGCCTCCAAAAGAGACGTTTTGGAAGAAGTGTATAAAGACTTTGAAGAACGATGGAGAAACGGTCTGTATTCTGAAGAAGAGGTTACCCAGATTATCAATACCTCTAATGGCATGCTAACACAGCGGATGACTGCCAGTCCTTACTTCCTAGAATATTTGAAGTGCTTGATAACCGTTAAAGATGCCGAAGACGGTGCAGAAAGGT
>JAGQWW010000465.1 GCA_020436955.1 Saprospiraceae bacterium
AACCCTCGAAACTGCCAACGAAAGGGCTTTCCTGATAGAGCGCCAGAATGTGACCAAAAAGAAAATTGAAAGTGGTTTTGATGACAGCCTTGAATTTCCGGAGTCTTCTGCTGAGATGAAAACCATTCGCTATACCGCTGAAAATGTGCATGATTTTGCATGGTTTGCCGACAAGCGTTTTCATGTCATTAAAGAAGAATTAAGATTATCTACCGGCAAATGGGTGGATGCATGGGCCTTTTTCACAAACGAAGAAGCCGATTTGTGGACCAAAGGCGCATTTTTTGTAGGCCGCGCGCTACAATTCTATTCCGATAATGTAGGCGAATATCCCTGGCCTCAGGCAACAGCTGTTCAATCTGCATTAAGTGCGGGCGCTGGCATGGAATATCCTATGATTACAGTGATAGGCAAATCCGGCAATGCACAATCACTGGATCGGGTAATCACCCACGAAGTAGGCCATAACTGGTTTTACGGTATCCTGGCATCCAATGAAAGGGACCACCCCTGGATGGATGAGGGGATGAATTCATATTATGAGAACCGGTACATGGAAACTTATTATGAAGACCCTTCCGAAATCGAGATGCCGGCTTTTATAAAACATACTTCTCCGATGGGTCCTATTGATTTGGCGATGTTATTTCAACAAAGAAGACATCGAGACCAGGCACCGGAAACGCATTCTGCTGATTTTAGAAATATCAACTATGGCCTTGATGTCTATATGAAAACAGCGAGGTCCATGATGATCCTGGAGGAATACCTTGGATTGGAACCCTTTGACAACCTAATGAAAGGTTATTACGACAGATGGAAATTCCAACATCCTTATCCTGAAGATTTTAATGCACTTTTTACAAATACTTACAAGCCAACCGCCTGGTTTTACAACGACTTGATTGCAACCAACAAAACCACCGATTACAAACTGGAGGAATATGAAAAAAATGAGGGCGGTTTCCTTTTAGAGTTGGAAAATGAGGGCGAAACGACCATCCCGGTCCAGATACAGGCGATAAAAGATGGCAAAGTGGTAAAATCAGAATGGCATGATGGCTTTGAAGGTGAAAAGGAAATTCAATTTGCCATTGGCGATACCATCGATATGATTGCCCTGGACTATAATTTCAAAAGCTTTGATGTAAATCGAAAAAATGACCAGTTAAAGGTCAATAAACCAATGCCTGCTTTTGAACCTATCGATGCCAGATTTGGTGTAGGGTTGGAAAATCCAAGAGTGTCTCGTTTTAACTGGTTACCGGCTTTGGGCTGGAACAATTATGACAAATTCATGCTGGGCTTAGCCTTGTATGCTACTCCTGCTCCTACACATAGATTTGAATATACCCTGGTACCATTGTTTGGATTTGGCAGCAAACAGGCAGTGGGTTTGGCCAATTTAAAATACCAGCACTTCTTCCGTACAGGGCCTTTTGAAAAATTCACGCTACAATTGGATGCTAAAAGATTCAGTTCGAATTATTCAGAGACCTATGAAGAAAATGACTACTATGCGAAGCTGGCCCCTAAGGTTACCCTTTCTTTCAGATCAAATTCACCAACCAGTTTTATCTCGCAGGAAGTAAGCTTCCGTTCAGTAAATATATTCCAGGATAAAGTAGCAGGTATCGATGCCGGACAAGGACTTTTTGAAAGAAATCAATCCAGTTATTCCGTTCAGGAACTTCAATATAGATTAGGCAATAGCAATATTCTATCTCCTTCTCTTTTGAAAGCAAATCTGCAATTAGGTGCAGAATTTACCAAAGTGACTTTAAACTGGCAGCAATCGTTCCGCTATAATAAAAAAGGCAAAAAGTTCCAATACCATCTTTTTGCAGGTTGGATGAACGACAATACTACCAGATTTGACGGACCATTTGCTGCTTTCCAATTGAATGGCATTCCATCCGGTACTTTCCAGCGCGATTATCTGTATGACGAAATACATCTGGGAAGAAGTGAAACGGACGGATTCCTGGCGCACCAGATTTTTAATCAGGATGCTGCCTTAAAAACCATTGCAGTATTACCAGGCTCCAGAGAATGGATGATCGGTGCCGGCGTACGTTCAGGTATACCAAATCCACTCCCAATAGAACCTTACTTCGATTTTGCCCTCATTCCAATGGATAATATTGATGGTAATACAGAAGTAAAACTTTATTACAGCGGTGGTCTGGCCGTCAGCATTATTCCAAACATCCTGGAAGTATATTTCCCTATCCTGGAAAGTGATAATATCACCGGTTCAGCTTCCTACATCAACCGACCTGGTTTCTTCCAACGCATAAGCTTCCAAATGAACCTAAAAGAATTGAATCCGGGAAATGTTGTGGAAGGAGTACCGGGACTGTAGAGTACATGAGTGATGAGTACATGAGTTAAGAAAATTAGAAAGAAGTAAATCATTAATTTAGAGTTCCTCAAAAAAGTAGACAGTAGGTTAAGCTTTTCATTAAATGACTTAACTTCGAACTTATGAAAATGAGAAGAACCTACGACAAAGCCTTCAAGCTTGAAGTTGTACAACGAAGCCTTGGAGAAGAGAC
>JAGQWW010000466.1 GCA_020436955.1 Saprospiraceae bacterium
GTCTGTGCTTCAAATCCAAACAAGTGTCTATCTACGTTTCTGGCAGTAAATACATTCAATGCAGAACCTGCTAATTCGAAGAAAGTCCAGAAAACAGTTGTAAAGAACAACAAAAGCACAATTACCCAAATTCTTTGCTTTTGTACTTCTTCATATTTAGGCGCTACAATAAATAACAAGTAAATTAGGATACCTCCACCCACTATTCCTAAAAGAACGTCCACAACATCGTTGTAGGTGATCAATAACCAAATAATAGGTACAAAAATAGCTGTGGCTACATAAGGTAATATTTTGTGGCCAAGGCCTAATATTTTAACATCTTCAGCTTCTTCCGGTGCATATCCATAGTCCTCGAAAATACCTTTTGCTTGTGCCCAAAGGAAGATTAAGTAACCGAGGAACATACCTATACCGGCTACAAGGAAACCATATCTCCAACCTTCGATCTCACCAATCACACCACAGGTTAAAGGCGCAAGGAAGGCTCCGATGTTGATACCCATGTAGAAAATGGTAAATGCACCATCTCGTCGAGGGTCACCCTCCGGATAGAATCTACCAATCATACTGGAGATATTCGGTTTGAAGAATCCGTTACCTATTACCAGCAAGGAAAGGCCAATAAAGAAGGTAACTTCAGTATCCATAAATAGGGTGAATTGACCAGCGGCCATAAGCAAGGCACCCCAAATAATTGCTTTTCGGAAACCCATCATTTTATCGGCGAAGTATCCACCTATAATGGGTGTTAAATAGACGAGCGCTCCGTACGCTCCGTAAATACCATAAGCTTTTGCATCACTGTATCCAAATCCTCCGTCCGTATCAGTCGAAATCTTGGCAATCATGTACAATACGAGAAGGGCTCTCATACCGTAATAACTGAAACGCTCCCAAAGCTCCACCATAAATAGTGCGAATAAGGCTTTTGGATGCACTTTCCTATTTGTAAATATTACAAAAGCTATCCATGCGGCCACTATGACCCAAAAGATAAGCATTAGCTTGTAAGCTGGATTCATAAATAAGCTAGTTTAGGTAAAAGATGATTTTTTTGAAATTTTATTTGTTTAAAGCGCGGCTAAAGTTAGTTTTTTATTTGAAACCTGCTTTGGCTTTCCTTTAAAAATTGTCTAATTGACAAGTAAAATACACCCTTACTATTAAATCAGGTTTGAGCATTTTTCTTACAGTGTGGAAGTCTTTAATCACATTTTTTTTCACCCGCCACCTTTTTTTTTAAAATGAGTGTAAGAAAAACTAGCTTGTTAGCTCTTTACTTAAAACAAGCCGGCAAATTGAAATTATCCGCGCATCAAAAGACCTTTTATCAGGAAGTGAGTGAGCTATGTATCGCTTATGCACGACTGTTGTGTCACCATACCCCCGGTATGATGCAGGAGGACCTTGCGCAGGATGTTTTGGTCAACCTTTTGAAAGTGGATCTCTATTCAAAAGCTATTGATCACCATACTTCAAATACTTTCAATCTGGAAGGGTATGTTTTTAGAGCAGTTAAAAATCGCTTTTTACACTATTTGAAAGAAAGGAATCACCCGACTGAATTACATCCTGAAATACTACCTTATTTTGAAATGGAGGTAGATAAACTGGACCAACCCGACCTGGAAGTGTTGATTTGGGAATATGTGGAGGAAAATCCAAAACATCGCCTCAAAATAGAGGCATTTTTAAAACAACATCTGGAAGGTAAGTCAGGAGAAGAAATTGCTCTTGAATATAATATCAGCCCAAACCTGGTGTATCAATGGGTAGCCAGAGCCAAGTATCATCTGGCAGCCTTTTTGACCAGCAAAGGAATTTCCCCCGAAAATCTATTGGATTAATATATTGCGTTGAAATGATAACATCCTTGATAAAAAGATTTGTAGCAAAGAAGGCGTCTTTTCCAAATTTACCGGAAAAGGACCGTGCAGCATTGGATGCCCTGACCAAAGGGTATGCATTGTGGGATGCATCTTCCAAACAATCCTTTCAAAAAAGTACCCGCCTGGAAAGTGCTGTCCTGTTGGATAAAGCCTTGCAACAAATCTCCGCTACGGAATCCAGGACCCAAACAAATAGAACTTCTTCCGAAAAGTGGCTCCAACGCGCCTTTTTGTACCTGTTTCCACCGCAGTCAAGTATTACCATGGGTACCTGGCAGATGAGACTGTAGAGGGCGGTAGCTGGTAGACGGCAGCCGGTAGCCGGAGTACGGTAGCCGTTGTGTGTATGCCTAAAATAGGTTGACCAAAAAACGTCAACCGTATGTCTAAAGAAAATCCAAGGAAAGAACTATCACCAGGTTCTAAGTACAATCGTTATTTTAGTGAATCCTTTAAAAGGGAGAAGGTAAAGTTGGTCCTTAAAAATCAACTTTCAGTTACTCAATTGAGTCGACTTTGCGGTGTGACCCGTGCATCGATTTACAAATGGATTTACAAGTATTCTGATCTTGAAAAAGGTCATAAAATGGTTGTACAAATGGAAAGTGAAGAATTTAAGACCAAGCGATTACAAGAGAAGGTTGCAGAATTGGAGCGGGCAATA
>JAGQWW010000467.1 GCA_020436955.1 Saprospiraceae bacterium
GCAAAAAGTTCTAAAGCTAAAAAGTAGCTTTTCGTTTGTTTTGTCGTTTTTTAAAAATCCAAATATGAAAAATCTATTTACCCTTGCGTTTTCCCTACTGATTTGTCTTCCTTTTCAAAAGGTAAATTCTCAGGATACTTTTTCGATTGTGGCAGTCGATTCCATAACGGGAGAAGTAGGGAGTGCAGGTGCTTCTTGTGTTGATCTTTTCAATACTTCTTTTTCATACGACAGCTTTCTTGGGGTTTTATTTCCCGGCAAAGGGGCTATTAATTGTCAAGCCTATTATTTGCCGGCCAATCAAAATAATGCCACTGCCAGGATGAATGCAGGGGACACTCCACAGGAAATTATAGATTGGTTGGTGGCAAATGATGTGCAGGGAAATCCTGCCATAAGGCAATATGGGGTAGTAGCAATGGTAAACGGAAGTCCACAATCGGCAGCCTATACCGGGGTCAATACTGATAATTATAAAGGGCACGTCACCGGACCCAATTATTCGATACAAGGGAATATTTTATCGGGAAAACCGGTATTGGATTCAATGGAAGCCAGATTTTTGAGAGCAGAAGGAGACCTTGCGTGCAAACTCATGGCTGCTCTTCAAGGGGCCAACATGGTAGGCGCTGATGCCAGGTGTAGTTCGAATGGGACCTCTTCCTTGTTTGCTTTCGTCAAAGTATCGCAACAGGATGATGCTTTTGGCGATCCTTCTTTTCTAATGTCTGTTCGAACCAGAGGAGGGGCAGGTATTGAGCCGATAGACAGTTTGCAGGTAAACTTTGATGCAGCCAGAAGTTGCAATATGACCGGTATTGAAACCATCGAAACATTTGATGAACATTTCAATCTGTATCCCAACCCTATTGTCGATAACCTAAGCATCATTTCAAAAGAAACTACTGCTCATGATCTTGAATTGCAGGTCTTGAATATGGCAGGCGAAAGAATTTTTACCACCCAATTTTCAAATGCAATTGAGACTAAAACCAGCCATTGGTCAAAGGGGATTTATCTAGTGAAAATTGAAAAAGAGGGTGTGATTTTCTCCAGGAAGATCATCAAATTATAAAGGGCTTAAAAAGAAAAAAGGCCGGCCCTTTGCAGAGTCGGCACTTTTTCTTGCGCTATTCAACTGACGGGGGTTGGACCCTCTTCTTTAATCGATTTTCTGGATTTGTATAGGTAGTATCGCAACTTCTAGATCGTTGGTTAACCTTACCGTATACATTCCTTCTGATAAAGACGATAAATCTAAAGCTGCAGATTGGCCGGATAACAATGAAATTTTCCCGTTTTGTACCTGTTTGCCTGCTACATCTGATATGATGTATTCGTAATCGCCAGTATTTCCGGTGGATAAAATTTGTACCCTACCATCAGAAGGATTTGGAAAGATACTGAAATCTTTTGAAAAATGCTGGTTTTTCACACTTACTGTTGATTCTACACGAATTTCAACCAACACACTACATCCATTTTCATCGGTAACCAATAACCTGTAAACACCGGCACCAATATTTTCCAGGTCACGCTCTGTTGAATAAAAGTCCGGGTCACCTTGTTTGGTCCATTCGTAAGTATAAACTCCAGTACCACCTGAAACACTTACCGTGATGCTACCATTGTCTTGGTCAACGGTAGGTTGTATCAGTTGGTCCACATCTGCAATCAACAATTCAGGTTCTTCGATGGTGAAATATTCAATGCGTGAACATCCCTCAGCATCAGTG
Source organism: Saprospiraceae bacterium (assembly GCA_020436955.1). GTDB lineage: Bacteria > Bacteroidota > Bacteroidia > Chitinophagales > Saprospiraceae > JAGQWW01. The sequence continues at coordinate 1,737 of JAGQWW010000467.1, forward strand.
ATGACACATGAGTAACTACCCGGTGCCAAATTGGTGATTTCAGGTGTAATAGATTGATTGGTATCATCCCAAAGGTAGCTGTAACCTGGATTGCCGCCACTGACTTCCAGGGCAATAGAGCCATCATTGAATCCGTAACAGCTTATATTTTCAAATTCAACTTCAGTTTCAAGTGAATTGATTAATTCAATTTCAAAGGTGCAATCGGTAAAATTACCGGATTGGTCCGTTCCTCTGAAAGTAATGGATGTTGTACCCAATGGAAATGCAGAACCACTTTCCGGACCATTAATCAATTCCACTGAAACAACAGTACAATTGTCTTCATATTCAGGAACATCAAATACAACGATACCAGGGCAATTGGTAAGTACCATGTCTTCTGGACAGGTAACGGTCGGAGCCAATTTGTCTACGATTGTAATATCTGCCGTTCCGGTGTTTTGGTTGCCGGATTCGTCTACTGCGGTCACTTCTACCGCTGCGGTTCCCAGATCATCACAAGTAAATACTGTTTTATCAAGCGAAAGCTGAACTTCCGAACAGTTGTCGTAAGTGCCATCATCAATCGCCTCCGGAGTAAGCGTTACTGTACCATCCATTCCCAGGGCAATAGTGGCATTATTTAGGACAATCACCGGAGCGATTTCATCTTTAGCCTCAATGCCAGTAGTTATTTCAGAGGAGCATCCGTTTGCATCTGTTACATTGGCTGTGTAGGAGCCTGTTGGAAGATTTTCAATAACATCACCAGTAGCACCATTGGACCAGTTTACCTGGTAGCCTGCTGTTCCGCCTTGAATTTCAAGGGC
>JAGQWW010000468.1 GCA_020436955.1 Saprospiraceae bacterium
TAATTTTTTAGATAAGTATCGTGTTCTGCCTTGTATGGTTGAGGCATTAGGAAGGAAACATTCTGACCAATTACTTCTTCTTCTGTATAACCGAAAAGCTGCAGGGCTGCAGGGTTTATACTATCTATTACACCTTTTTCATCGATTGTAATGATACCATCAATAGCAGTCTTGATGATAGCATCAAGACGCCTATTGGAATCATTCGAACTGTAAGTCGAATTCCTTTCCTGTAAATTTTTTCCTTCCATGTAGGTTTTTCACTCCAGAATTCTGGTGCGAATATAAGGATTGCATACAATTATAGGAATTGACCAATTTCAAAAATGACATTGACGAAAGTCATCATGGCTGCATCCAAATCATCTGATCTTGTCCTCGAATTCAAAACCAAATTATCAACTCAAAAAACTCCGTCATGAATGTCTTGGCTCCTGTAAAAAATATTATGACGAAAAATCTTATCACAGTAAATCCGGAGGATAAGTTGACTGTGGTAAAAGAAATTTTCGAAAAAAACAACATTCACCACATTCCTGTGGTCCGTTTCAAAAAGATCGAAGGAATTATTTCAAAGACTGACTTTGTGCACTTTGTACGTGGTTTCACCAAAAACGACGAAGACAAATTTGTCAATGAAGCGCGTCTGAGAGCCTACCGTGCAGAAGATATTATGACCAAAGGTCTGGCAAAGGTAGAACCTACTGACAGGATCAATGTAGTCCTTGAAGTATTCCTTGTAAACAGATTCCATGCCGTACCGGTAGTTGAAAATGACGAACTGATTGGTATCATCACCACTTTCGACATCATCAAGAATCTTGCAGACGAGAAGGTAACTTCAGAGCAAATTCTGGAATCGAATAAAGGACAATAAACAAATGTGAGAGATTCTTAAAAACACCAATTCGCCAAACCAGATGCTGAAATCAAATTAAAGCATCTGGTTTTGGTTATTATTTCATTATCATCTACCCATTGCGGAATGCTTAGGATAAAAATACTGGGTATCGGTTGTGCCAGGCACAAAAAGCTGAAGGCAAACCTATCTGAAGCTATCAGGCGGTATCCTGTACAAGCTAATATCAGGGAGGTTTCCGAGGTAAATGACCTTATTCGTTACGGGATAAGCAGTACCCCTGCATTGGTAATAAACAATGAGGTCAAATTTGAAAATGAAGTTCCTACCGTTGACCAATTGGTTCAAATTTTTAAAGAATTACAACCGACTATAACCCAACAAGAACATTCAAATACCATACTGGTCCCAATTGACTTTTCAGATGCCTCGACCAATGCGTTTCATTATGCGATGGACCTGGCACCTTATTTCGATGCCAATGTAAAGGTGTTACATATTTATCACCCAGATTTTGACCTTTCCAATCCATACATACCCGAGCCTGAAGCCGGGTTCCTGGAAGCACGCGAAAAGCAATTGAATATTTTCCTGGAACAAAATACCGAACAACACCAATCCGGCGAAAATGGAATTATTGTGCAGCCGGCGGTTGAAGGAGTCTTGATCCCAGGATTTGCTGCAACTGAATTGCCCAACATTATAAAAAAGGAAAAACCTGTCATGGTAGTGATGGGCACAACCGGGTCCAATAATCTTGGTTCCCAGCTTTTTGGATCGGTTTCAAAAGATGTATCTCAAAATTCAGATTATCCGGTATTAATGGTGCCGGGAGGTAACGCATTTAAAGGCATCAAAAAGATTTTGTATGCCAGCAATTATTACATGGACGATGAGATACTCATCAATCGGGTCATGGAGATCGGGAAAAAATTCCAGGCTGAATTCCACATTGTGCATGTAGAGCAAAAGCTAAATGGCTATGTTTTTTCAGATGAAGATTTTAAAAAGATTTTTGAAAAACATGGCGGCAAATGTAATTACAAGTTTAAGACAATAAAAGATCAACAGGTAGCCGAGACCCTAAGCAGATATGTGCAGGAGGAAGGCATTGACATGGTAGTAATGTTGACCCAAAATCGCTCCTTTTGGCAAAACCTTTTACATCGGAGTGTTACACGGCGTATGGCATTGATCACCTCGGTTCCGATAATGATAATTCACATGGATATGTAGCATGGTGTACTTTGGATGATGACCTTCAACTATTGAACCCGTTAGTTATGGATCTACCCATACCAATAAACTTTTTGATTAGAAACCCAAGGTCGATTTCCAAAAGAATTAAGTAAGCCATGACTCATGTGAGTTGGAGGGATGTAGTTATGGCTGCATCCCTTTTTTAAATCTTATACTATGAAAAAGATCCTGTTTCCCACCGATTTGTCGACCATTTCAAAAGAGGCACTCCCCTACGCAATCTCTATGGCAGATTATCTGGGAGCTGAATTGATGGTGCTACATGTGTATGAGATTCAACGAACTTCAGATGCTTTTCTCAACCTCTCAGAAACTATTCAAAAAGACCTGGAGCAAGAAGTAGAGCATTTGATTAAAAATACTGTCTCACAATTAGCAGTGAGTGAAGATCTGGTAATTAGCCAATCTGTACAGCCAGGAGACCCG
>JAGQWW010000046.1 GCA_020436955.1 Saprospiraceae bacterium
CTGGTTAACTGCACTAATAGCTGGAGTGCTGTTAACGATAGCCTCATCCACCTGAGAACCACCTGCAATGGCTTTAAGGATTGCACTGTAGTATTCAACCATGATTTGGTTGCTTACTTCCTGTTGTGCATTCGCTGGCTGAGTTGAACCAAGTGTGTTGATCTCTCCTTGAAGGATTTGCATAGCAGAAGACTGATCAACTAGGTTGTTCAGTGTGATCTGCTGGCCATTGGTAGTCTTCACAGTATTACCAATAGTGGTAGTTGATACTGCTCTGATTGTACCTTGACCATTCACATCATGAGAAAACAACAAAGCAACTGCTAGTAGCATAAATACTCCTAACACTTTGCTCAAACTCGCACCAGAGATCTGGAAAGAAGTTTTTTTCATGAGATTAGAATTTGGTTAAAGAATTAAAAAATGAAATTAATATATACCATGCCTGCACACACAGGCAGTAGATACCGTGATAAGGATTGCCAAAAGCGACTTGTGCCGCAAACAGACAAAACTTTTTAGCGAACCAAATACTTCACATGGAAGCGTGTGGACGCATCTTTAAACAATAAGGATTTGAAAGTATCTCGAAGTGAAAGGAATGAAAGTGGAAAGGGATAGAAAAAGGCAATACCTGCGCATGCAGTGATTGCCTCATTCTTTAATAGATTAATATGTGTGTGTAAGATCCGTTTTCCTCACGAGATTATAATTTGTTGTAGCTTGGCTAGTTTTTCACTAGTAACGTATGTTGCTCTTCTATTTTTAAATGCAAGAAATATATTTACATTTTTCAGATGCAAATGTAAAGGGTATTGAAACGGCATAAATACCCCTATTTTGGTATTTTTAATATTGCATATTTTTTCGGAATGAAAAGAGCTGTTTTATAGAGGATTACAATTGAGGATAATTCTTTAAAATGTTGAAAAGTTCAAAATTATTTGCGCAGCATCAATAACCATTACGCATTGATGACTTGCTCAATTTTCTCTCTGGTAAGGTCATGGTAAAAAGGTCTGGCCATCTTATAATAGTTCTCAGCTTTGGCTTTAAAACCTCTCTTCATGAGTGCCCTGTAGATAGGTGTCAAAAACTTTGCACGTCCTACACCCATTAAAAATTGCTCAATCTCTGAATAGATGTTTTCTGCATAACCGTTTTTAATCGTCAAGGCAAACCAGGCGGATTTTATTTCTGCATTCTTTGAACTGGTAAAGTTGAAGTTCAAATCCAGGGACTTCATCATTCGGTTGTCAAGGTCGATAGGAAGATGATTGATAAAGTAAACCCATTCTTGGGCCGAGAGTCCGTTTAAGACAGTTCTGGTGGGACTGGACCAGGCATTTATCTTTGCTATCACGCCATCCAGATATTCAAACCTGGCTGATTTAACTTCAGGGAGTGATGCTGGTATACCAGGTTGGTAAACCCATTCATCAATAGGTAGCCCAGGAGCATATTGATCCGTTAATTCCTTTTTTAAAAAGGAAAGAAAAGTTTCTGTGTCTATGGTCTGGCCGGCATAGGTTTGAAAATATTTCTTTAAAAACTGGTCCATCTTATCCCGACCAACTTTACGCTCAATTAATAATAAGAAGTTAGCACCCTTTTCATAAGCAATATTGTCCAATTCTATCATAGGATTGCGTCCTTTTAAATCAGTCTTGAGGCGGGTATCACCTTCATTGGTTTCTTGTTTGACATCGTCCTGCCAAATTTCCCTGCCATTTAAAATAAGCATGTTGGCGGCTTCAGGACCTTCCAGTGCTTCCATAATTCGCCACTCAAGATAGGTAGTAATGCCTTCATTTAGCCAGAAGTCATTCCAGGTTGCATTGGTCACCAAATTACCAGACCAGCTATGAGCTATTTCATGTGCTACCGTTGAAACCAAAGACCGGTCTCCTACAATCAAGGTAGGCGTCACAAAGGTCAACATGGGATTTTCCATGCCTCCAAAAGGGAAACTGGGCGGCAGGACCAACACATTGAATTCGCCCCATTGATAAGGGCCACAAATGGATTCAGCTGTCTTAAGCATGTCTTCCATATGATTGAATTCATAATACGCATCATTGATAATGGCCGGTTCAGCAAAAATACCACATCGACTACTGACCTTTTCAAAAACAAGATCGCCCGCTGCAATGGCTACCAGGTAGGCAGGCACCGGATTCGTCTGTGAAAAAGTATACACACCATCGGCCCGTTTTTCAATTGGATTTTTGGCGCTCATCAAAGCTAACATCCCCGGAGGAACCTTAACTTTTGCATTGTAGGTAAATTTTATCCCCGGAGAATCCTGGCAAGGAATCCATGACCTGGTCATGATGGGTTGACCTTGCGAAAACAATATTGGAAGTTGTTTCCCCAGCGTTTGATTTTTTTCCATCCACAATAATGCTGCTGCATCTTTCCCGCTGGTATAATGAATCTTTACCTGTTCCGTTTTTTTATCCACTTCAATTGCCAATGGTTGACCCAGGTAATCCTGGTCAGAACCCAACAAATAACCCGTTTCAAAAACATTTCCTCCCTTTTCAACCCGCTCCACCTTTTCAATTTGCAATCCTCTGGTATCTAACACCAGTCTGTCCCCTTCTTTCAATTCGATATCCCAGGTAGCGACACCCTTTACCACTTTATTTTCAAAATCTACTTCCACATCCAGATCCAGATGCTTAACAACTGCCTCGTCGGGACGTGCAAAACTATGAGGGTATTGACTGGATACATCTGCAGGCACTTCAACAGAGGAAAATGTAGTACAAGCAGAAAAAGCAATTATTGAAAGTAGAACCAGGAAAAGGTTAGAAAAGGTAAAAACTCCTCGCATGTTGCGTTGTTTTTTATCGTTAAAATAAAAACGGGTGATAAAAAGGTCTTTGAAAGTCTTTTTATCACCCGTTTCTCACATATAAATTATTTTTTATTCTTTACTTCCCAACAGATCACTATTGTAGCTTTTGAAAGTTTCCAATCCACACTCAAGGAACTCACTGTAATCTTTAGCGCCTTCCTTATAGCCTCTTGGAGCTGCCAACACCTTTTGGTCAGGTGTCATCATGACATACAGGGGCTGAGAGTTTTGTTCAAAATTTACAATCTGGAAGTCGGCCCATTTATTTCCGACGTTTCGAAGCTTAGTTTCCCTTTGTTTGGAAACAAGAACTTCTGAAAGGTCTGCACGGTCATCCGTATAAAGAGAAACCAGGACAAAATCATTCTGCAGTTTTTTCCAAACATCCTCTACGACCCAAATATGCTCTTCGGTTTTACGACAGTTCACACAACCATAGCCCGTAAAGTCAACCATGACAGGTTTTCCAACCTCCTGTGCATAGCTCAGACCTTCACAATAATCCTTGAAACAGTCAATGTTGTTAGCACACTTTGTAAAGGATGGGAAGCGAGCCTTGATTGCAGGGTCCACTTCAGGTTCGGGCAACAATAAATTATAATGCGCCGGAGGTGCCAATCCTGACATCAGAGCCAAAGAATTGTACATACCTGAACGGTCATCTTTTCCAAAACCTGTTGCCAGATAAATGGTCAATCCCAGAAACAGCACAGCAAAAGCGCCTCGTACCGGGCTCAATTTTTTGACCGGACTGTCATGAGGGAATTTTATCAATCCAAAAAGGTATGCAGTGGTCAATGCAAAAATTATAACCCATGCTCCCATAAATATCTCATAAGGCAAAATTCCCCAGTGCATGGTCATATCTGCCACGGAAAGGAATTTAAGTGCCAGCGCTAGTTCCAGGAATCCTAGAACCACTTTGACTGAGTTCATCCAACCGCCTGATTTTGGCAATGAGTTTAGCCAGCCAGGAAAGGCAGCAAACAGTCCAAAAGGCAAAGCAAGCGCAGAGGAGAATCCAAGCATTACAAAGAAAGGCCCTAATTTATTGGTGGCTGATTCTACCAGTGCAGAGCCGATGATCGGACCTGTACAGGAGAAGGATACAATTGCAAGGGTAAAGGCCATAAAGAAGGTACCTATCAAACCACCCTTGTCTGCCATCTGGTCGGTTTTGTTGGACCATGAACTTGGAAGGGTTATCTCATAATAGCCAAAGAATGAAATCGCAAATGCTATGAAAACCACAAAAAAGATGGTGTTGGCAATCCAGTCGGTAGATAATTGCTGCAAGGCATCTTCACCAAAAAAGGCCGTAATCATCAATCCAATGGCTACATAAATGATGATGATAGAAGCACCATACCACAATGCGTTTTTAATACCGGAAGAACGGTCTTTCGAACTTTTGGTAAAGAAACTCACAGTCAATGGAATCATTGGAAAAACACAAGGAGTAAGCAAGGCAACAAGCCCTCCCAGAAATCCCAACACAAAGGTCCACAATAGCGATTGGTCTCGAGCTACATCTTCTTCTCCACAATCTCCAATTGGATTAGTATAGGTCTCTCTAATGGTTGGAACTTCCTGGTCGATAACGTTACCATCCATTTTAAAATAGCAATCTCCGCCTGAGCCGGCAATGGCTTCTTGTTTGATTTGCAACAAACTATCATCCTCAACTACGGTTGCATTTTCTTCTGCCGCTTCCTCAACAGCCACTTCCTCAACCGCTTCAGTTACAGGCGTAATTTCTTTTTCAGAAACCTTTGCATCACTGGTTGAAGGTGCCGGAATATCAAAACTAAAATCTATATCGGTTGGGGGTAGACAGCGTTCATTATCGCATGTCATAAAGGTCAAATAACCTGTAATTGGCTTAGAGCGATCCGTAACCTTTACCTTCTGGGTAAAGTACACAGGGCCTTTGATATATTTGATTACTTCAACACCAAAAAGCGGATCCATACCCTGCTTTTTCTTTCCTTCTTCCTTTACACCTTCGATGCGTTCAAAATGGTTGCCCGGATCGAATTCAAAAGCGGTCGGCACAGGGCCATCATCAGATGTAAACTGGGAATAGATGGTCCATCCTTCATCAATTTTGGCAGTAAATTTCAGATTGTATTCATTTCCAGATACCGGTTCAATCGTGAAGTCCCATTTTACCGGCTCCAGCAATTGGGCCTGCAGGGAATATATGCTCAGGAAAGTAAGTACAAGTAAAAAGGTTTTTTTCATTACACCGTTATTTTGGCTTCAAAAATCTAAACGGCCACCAGGGCTTCAATTGATTCGGGTTTGAAAAATACCGGCTTTGGAAGGCGCTATTTTTGTGATTTTTTTAATGGCCCGAAAGACAAAATTAGAATTTCCATTCGGGTTTACGGGTACATAATTCAAAAAAAGGGCTGCCGGGCTGACCAATTCAGGATCAAACCGCGGTTATCTGGTCAATTATGGTAATGTAATGGTAAAATCTACATCTGTAGGAGGCAGACATTTTTCGTCGTCACAAGTCATAAAAGTTAGGTATCCTGATACGCTTTTTTTACCTGCCGGCACCTTTACTTTTTGTTTAAAAAGAACTGCTCCGCTCAATTTGATTAGTTCCATATCAAACAACTTATCATAGGTCTCCTTTTTGTGACCGATTTCTTCGTTTTTTCCTACCAACACCAGGTCTTTTGGGCTTTCATAAAAGAAGCCTGTTGGTACTGGACCTTCATCTGAAATGTATTGAGAATAAACGACCCAACCTTTGTCGATGTCTGCATGAAATTGAAGGTAATATTCAGTATCGGAAATTTTCTCTGCATCAAAGGTCCAGCTAACCGGAGAATAAATTTGTGCCTGAGCAGAAAGGCCAACAAAAAATAGAAAGGAAAGTACGAGATATGGTCTCATTGGATATTTTTTAAAGATGGAAACAAATTTAATGCTCACTTTACTCCAAAGTTGGAATTGGGCACGCCATTAACCAACCTTTAACGAAAGGTCCGTTCCAAGAGTTACCAAAATGATATGTAAATGAGAATTGGCTACGCCGGTTGGCTGGTCATAGCCAACAAAGATTCGAACATAGCTTTACCATCTTCATTTCCAAGGATGGCTTCAGAGGCACGCTCCGGGTGAGGCATCATTCCAAATACATTGCGACCATCGTTGCAAATACCGGCAATGTTCATCAATGCTCCGTTAGGATTGGCTTCCTGGCTCACTGTGCCGCTTTCATCGCAATATTTGAAAAGAATCTGGTCATTGGCCTCTAAATGCGCTAAAACCTCCTCAGAGGCAAAATAACGGCCTTCTGCGTGTGCGATTGGAATCTTATAGGCTTTTTCTTTGGACAGGTTACGTGTTATGGCTGAGTTGGTAGATATCGTCTTTAAATAAACGTTTTTGCAAATGAATTTTTGATTTTCATTGCGCAACAAAACTCCGGGCAAAAGGCCGGCTTCACAAAGCACCTGGAAACCGTTACAAATTCCCCATACATAACCGCCATTATTTGCAAACTCAATAACTGACTGCATAATTGGAGAGAAGCGAGCGATAGCGCCTGCACGAAGGTAATCTCCATAAGAAAATCCACCCGGCAAAACGATACAATCACCCTTTTCGAAACCTTCAAGGGATGTGTCTTTGTGCCAAATCTTCTTGACCTCCTGCCCCATTACAGTTCCTAAAACGTGAATCATATCATCATCACAATTGGATCCGGGGAAGACTACAACTCCAAATTTCATACTATTGATTTTAATGCAGCAATTAAGGAAGCCGCAAAATTATCCAAATCAAATGAATCAAAGAAAAAAACAGATAGAATTACGCCAACAATGGCAAAAATTGTAGAAAGAGGATGATTACGAACCATACCATATGCAGCGATTCGGCTACTCCTCGTTTCAGGTGGTAGAAATTCATAGAAACAAATATTCCAAACGGAACCCCGGCAATAATCCAGTGCTCCCATTCAAAGTTCATTTGGATAATAAAAGAGAGAATCAAGAAAAGCAGGCTCCATTGGACGATGGAAATCTTTTTTTGAATTGGAATATTTTGCTTCATCATGTAAACCCTGCCGCTCAATAAAACGGTCAACACTAAAATAAGCATCAATGCATTCACCCAATAATCCATGAGGGTTTCCACATATGGGATGCCATTGAATCCAAAATGGTCGCCAAAATGATTTTGGAACAAAACCGCTGATTGGTCGGTCCAAAACATCCAGGTAAAGACCAGGATATAAGGCGTAATGACTCCCGAAATCAGGATAAGAAATTCCTTGATTTTAAAAGCACGAAGTGTCGTAAGACCCAACAAACCCCATATTACCAGACTTACAATAGACAAGTAAAACAGACTGCCAATTCCAATAGCGAGTCCAATATTGAAAATACTATCAGCACAGGCCGGTTTTCTGTAAATGGCCATCATTTGCCACAAGGCATAAATGATAAAGGTATTGGCAATGAGTGGACCGGTTGCCTGAAAAAAAGCCGGCACTGAATTGACTACCAGCAAATAAAATAAGCCCGGGTAAAGCGTTACCTCCCTGGTAATCCTGTGCTCCTGTACCATTATATTGATGAGGAACGCCTGAAAAACCAATAAAGCTAAAATGAAAATTTCCAGCGCCCAGTAGTTGTTGCCAAACCAGCTTTCTACCACATTGGCAAAATACCCTCCCACATAAGTTGATTTCACCCGAAGGTCCGGAAAGATATAACCGGGCAGTCGCAACACCACCAAATAAACGATGTAGAGAAATCCGGTCGGAAGCTGGTTGGTTCTAAATATTGAAAGCACTGCAGGACTTTTGAAAGATTAACCTAATAGAATCTTTACTGCCTGCAAAGGCAGGCAAGGTCAAAGATAAAATTCTAAAAGGAAATCCTTAAAATGCTTAGAAATTACCCCGTAATGCCACGATAAAATTTCTTCCGGGAGCACTCACACCCGAAGAAAACGGTCTGTAATGGAAGTCCAAAATATTTTCAACCCCAACATCAAGAGAGAATCCTTTGAATAGGTCCACCTTGGAATACAGGTTGTGTGTTTGCCAGGCATAAGTACCGTCCGGGGTTGCATTTTCTATATTGTCCTCTCCTCCACCATATTCCTCTACAGGTTTTTCACCATTGAATCGGAACACATATGCTACCTGGAATCTTCCTTTTTGGTAGGTTATACCGGCTCTTCCAAATAAGGGTGGGATATGATCTAAATAACCTGCTGTTTCACCATCTTCCAATACTCTACCTTTTGACAAACCTGCAGAAGCATGGACATCCCAATGGGAACCGATGCTAAAATCAGCCGCCACGCTTCCTCCAACTATAAAAGCTTCCTTTTCATTGACGATAGCTCTTACCCGGTACTCATTTCCATCATTTTCATTGAAAAGAGTAGTCTGTGTTGGGTCACCATTGAGGTAGAAATCCTGTTCGACCATAGCATTGAAAAGCTTCGTATAAAAGAAGGACCCTGAGAACTTTGAATTGAAGCCGGATTTAGCTTGCAGACTGCCGATTTCCTTCCCAATAGTCACTTCCCCATTGATGGTTTCTTCAGGTTTCAAACCGGGATTTGGTACGCGTACGAAAAAGTTTCGAACCCTGTACTTTGCAAAGTCGTCAATATTTGGCGCATGGAAAGCAGTGGAAGCCATAGCTCTAAGTTCCCATTTATCCTTTGTATTGATGGTACCTCCAAGACTCCAAGTCAGTCTGGAGTTGACCGTTTGGAATCCATGGGTGTAGAAAAAAGGCTCATATCTGAACGGATCACTTGGATTATCTTCGTAGGTGGCATACAACTGTGCCCAGGTATACCGAAGTCCACCGAATAAACCGAAAATTGAATCCTGACTTTGCCAACGTAAATTGGTGTAAGCACCTGCCAGCGTCATATCACTTCCACCACTTGGATAGCGGGTCATAACACCTGCAGCAAGTTCTTCCGTCTCAACATTTACCTGTCCTGCCTCTGAATATAGGATATTGTGACTCACATCTACTCCGTAGGTCAGTACAGACGACGTTCCAATTCTCTTATCGAAGTCAGCTGTTAAGGACAAAACATAGACATCTTCCAGGGTATACTGTCGCCACAACTTATCCAATTCTCGTTCATAACGGTCTTCATCGACCCTTTGCACAGCACCTATAATCGTCATTTTATTAAAAAGGCTGTTGCTTGCATAAGTCTGGGATTTCAATGAAGCAAGCATGCGTTGCTGCGGTCCGTAATACCACTCTGAAAACACAAAACTTCCGTCTGAATGGGTCTCTTGCAAAAAGTCATATCGTGGGATATCTGTGGTATTGGAATACTGCAAATTGAGGAGAAAATATTGATTTTTATTTGGCTGAAATTTAATCTTTTGCATGATGTCAAACTGGGTGTATCCGGTAGGCGTTTGGATATTGGTATCCCTTGTCAGAAATATTTTATCCTGACCGTCTTCCCTGATGACAAAACGCTCTCTTGAACCAAATGTCGGGTATTCGTCCGGACGGTTGGCCCCTGCTCTCAGATCTTCAAATTTTGAATAGTTAAAACTGGTCAAAGAACCCCATTTTTCACCGCCAAAATTAAAGTCCACATGTGCTGTCTTTTCCTGATTTGCCGTAGAATATCTTATCATGGCATTGGTACTTCGAACATGGTTTTCGCCTCCATTTTCAGGCTTCCAAAGTTCAGGATCTTTTGTTCGAAAATGTACTACACCACCTAATGCATCACTACCGTAATTTAATGACCCGGGTCCGTAAAAAACCTCCATTTGTTGCAGCATATTAGGGTCTACTTTGATAGCATCTTGTAAATGCCCTGCGCGGTAAATAATGTTATTTAAACGCACCCCGTCCACTACCAATAATACCTTATTTGCTTCAAACCCACGGATATTAATACTACCCCCACCCATTTGACTTTTTTGAACAAAAACCTGCTCATTTTGCATGAGAGCATCAGCCGTGGTTTGTGAATTTAAAAAGGCGATTTGTTCGGCACTAATGGTTCCAACTTTATAAGGTATCTCCTGAGGTTTTTCATCTCTTCTTCCCACCACGATTACTGTAGGCAAATCCTCCAAAGAAGGTTGCAATACTATCCTACCAGCGAACTGCCTAATTTTATAAAATGGTAAAGTTTGCGTCTTAAATCCGATATATGAGAAGGTATATTCTGTAGAATAAGAAGCATTGGTCAACAAAAGCTTACCGTCGACATCCGTGATGTTTTGAAAACTGCCATCAACGGCCACCACATTTACACCAGGTAAAGGTTGACCAGTCGGATCTACTACTGTTATTTCATATTCAAAATCAAAAGTATCAGCTATCAAAGGCGTTGACAACACTGAAAAAAACGCAAAAAACAGGTAGACAGGCAGGTATTTTGAAGCGGGTGATGTAGCAAAATTCATCATGTAGATTTTTTCACAAGGTTTCTGGAGACTTAGGTTTTCTCATGGTAATGAGCCCACCATGCATGGCAAATATATCTAATATTACTGCAAGGTAAGTCCGGTTTTTAAATTATCCATCAGCTTGTATCCTAGTGTTTCCATATTTGTCTCATCCAATTCATAGGTAGTAGAAAGATCCAGGTAATTATTGTCAGCTTCCAGGATATCTTTCAAGTCAATTTCAAATGACAATTGGGTTTTGGAAGTTTCTGTGACAAGGATGGAAGTGGGGAAATCGATATTCTCCATGTAAAGCGGACGGGTAGCCGGTCTGAACCTGAAAAACTCCTGGTTATCACCATACAAACCTTCAACCCGCATAAAAATGAAGCTTTTAAAGGTTTCAGAATATTGATCAGGGTGATTTAATGGGTGGGCTCCGTAATACTTTCCGTCAGGAAAACCCTTTGAAGTATTGAGTTCATCATTAACCCCCAAATCGAAACGGATTCCACCGTAGGCTCCTACAGGAATACCGGTACGGCTGAAGGTCTTGCCAGCTGCTGCAGCGACTGCGCTGGTATCAGAAAGGTCTACCAATTTGATGTCAAACAAATCAGTTTCAGCATTTCCGGACTCTGAAAGCAAGACGATATTGGAAAGATAAAAATTGAAGGTTTCAAATGAAATGGATTTGCCATCAGCATATTGATAGCTGCCTTTTTCAAATACAACAGTTTCTCCGTCGTAAACGACTTTGAAATTCATTTCGACAATGCCTGTTGGCAGCAAAGGACCCTGATCCGGTCTGCATGCAGCAAATAAGACCACCCAAAGGGCGATCCACAGTAGATTTCTGTATTTGGCCATGGTTTAAATTTTGGAGTACTCGCACAAATAACCGCCAACTTTTATACCAAAAATGAAGGCATTGCCTCCTCAAAGCTAGGTATTATACATATTAAAATTGCTCTGTTTTTAAATTTTGTGACATATTAACATGACTCAGGGACTAATGAATCTCATGTAGGTTTTTGATTAAAATCAAGTTTACGGCTGATTGGTATCATGTCATTGCTGTCAAATCGAGGGCACCTTTAGGCCATAGAAAAAACTTGAACCATGAAGACCATTTTCTTTGAATCGAAAAAAAAGGCCCCGGGAAATCAGGTAATGCCTTACGAGGTTAATCAGGCCATTATAGGAATCAGTTTCAATAAAGAAGATCAACATCTGGTCGAATATTTTGACTATTTCTCATCTGCTGTAAAAATTTCATCTGCATTTTTTGTGCATGTAATGCCCAAAATTCAACTTTTCGATATCTATGGAAATGGTGATTTGCCGGATGCCCTGGAAGGCGGAACAGAAATAAACGATGACGTAGTCCAAAAAATGGAACTACAAGTAACAAGCTGGTTTACAGGCCATTACAAGATGTACGTTGAATATGAGGCGCGTACAGGCGATCCGCTTGAAGAACTCATCACAGACACTAAAGAACTGAAAGCGGACTTATTAGTGACCGGCAAAACCAGTACCAGGGATTGGCATGGTATCATTACCAAAAATTTGATTCGTAGAACGGTTTGTAACACGCTGATCATTCCTGAAAAAGCTGAGCGCAGGTTAACCCATATTTTGGTGCCCCTGGATTTTTCACCCAACTCAATCAGGGCCTTTCAAACGGCATTGGCTATCAGAAAAGCATCACCGGTTCCAATCAAAATCAGTTGTCTTCATGTGTATGAAATACCCAACCTAAATTATTACCAAATCAACAAATCTGCAAAGCAGGTGGAAGAATTGGT
>JAGQWW010000469.1 GCA_020436955.1 Saprospiraceae bacterium
ACACACTTTTTAAAGATAATGTAACCGAATTGGAGAAGAAGATTAAGATGAGTCTCAGCAGCCCTGAGATGTAGGTTACGAATACAAACTGTTATAACGAAAAGGCAAAATGCGCTGGCCGGACTCCCTTATCCGGTCAGCGTTTTTTTTGTTTTTACCATACCTACTTATCCCTACCATTAGGTATTCCGTGGCTAAAGCTTGGTAAAGGGGCACTCTCTAAGCCTCGGTAATTATTATGATTTTACTCAAAATCAGGCTTTGAAATTACCTCCGCTATTTTACTAACCATATGTTTGCTTTACTTAAAATTATTCTAAATAAGGATATGGTAAAGCAAGGATACATATTTATAGTATTGGTTGCCAGTTGTTTAACTGCATTTCAAGTAAACGGGCAGGTTGATAGTTTGTCAAAGAACATATGGTCCGGCTTTCGGGTCAATGCCTATGGAGTAGTCAACTATTACGCCTATGATTGGGAAACTTTGCCCAATCGGAAAAATGCGCTCGATCCTGAGCGATTGAACCTGTATTTGTATTACGATTTTTCTGACCTGATCGAGTTTAAGTCCGAGATTGAATTTGAGCATGGCGGTACAGGCGTAACCATGGCTTTCGACCCCCTGGAGGAATTTGGTGAATTTGAGCAGGAAGTAGAAAAAGGAGGAGAGGTCGTGCTGGAACAAATCAACCTGCTTTTTAAGTTTCACAAGGCGTTTAGGGTCCGCGTGGGAAAGATGCGTTTTTACATGGGAAATGCTTCCGAGCAGGATGAACCCAAAGAGTATTTCACGGCCTATCGTTCAGAAGTGGAAAATACCATTTTACCCTTGGGTTGGTATGAAACCGGGTTTGAATTGAGTGGGGACATCCCGCTTTCGGCAGGAACTACCTATCCATTTTTATCTTACAAAGCCTATGTAGTCAGTGGACTCGACAACACAGGTTTTAGTTCTTACAACTGGATAAGAAACGGATACCAGACCCGCTTCCAGACCATTAATGCTGACAACCTGGCCTATGCAGCAAGGTTGGATTATGTCTTTGCGGATGAGAGTTTGGTAGGATTTAATATCTACACCGGAAATCCTACCGGCAACCGTCCTAAGGCAGATTTTACGGCAGACTCCTGGGTTACTTATGGAGATTTACATTTTACCATCGATAAACATCCCTGGCGTGCCAGAGCCTATGGAATGGCAGGGCATATTCAAAATTCGGAAGCGCTGAGTGCTGCCAATCGTAATCTTTCCAATAATCTGGATGTCAAAAGAACTCCAGTGGGTAAAATGGCAGCCGGTGCCTATGGGGAACTTGCCTACGATATAATGCCGCTTTTAAACAAGGACATCAAAGGGCACCAACTGTACCCATTTGTGCGCGCTGAATGGTACGATTCCATGTTTCAAACAGAAGGAGAAGTCTCTAAAAATCCAAGGTATGAAAGAACGGTGTATACCGTTGGCTTAAATTATTTCCCTCATCCAAATATTGTTTTCAAAGGTCATTTTGCCTGGCGGAAACTGGGTTCGGGAGAACAGGAAAACACCTTCGCGCTGGGTTTTGGATTTGATATTTGAAGAATTATCCAATAAAACTGAATTATAAAAACCTGAATGATGATGAACAGATTACTTGTACTGGCTGTGGTGGTTTTTTCTATTACCGCATGTGGAAAAGAAGAACCAATTATCGACACCACTCCGGACTTTACCAACCTTTTGAATAACCTCGGCAATGATGTTATCCTGGCAACTTACCAGGATCTTTCCATCAAAGGGGCATCTTTACAAACAGCTGCCGCCAACCTTGAAGCAGACCCTAGTCCTGAAAATCTGGAAGCAGCCAGGAGAGCCTGGGTTGCTGCCCGTTCACCCTGGGAACAATCAGAGGGATTTTTATTTGGTCCTGTGGACCAGGAAGGATTGGACCCAAGTCTTGATTCCTGGCCGGTGAATGTGACCGATTTAAACAATGTTTTGAATAGCAATAATGAGCTAACCGTTAGCTTTTTGGAACAGCAAGAAGGTACCCTAAAAGGATTTCATACGATTGAATTTTTGCTTTGGGGTGAAGATGGTAACAAAACCGTCGACCAACTTAGTGCCAGAGAATTTGAATACCTGGCAGCTTGTGCAGGCGCGCTTGCTAACGACACAGAAGCTTTATACAATTTGTGGGCACCGGCATCCGGCAATTATATTGAAAACATCGTGAAAGCAGGGAATGGCAGCCCGGTGTATATCAGTCAGAAATCGGCGGTAGAAGAAATTACCAATGCGTTGGTAATCATCGCCGATGAAGTCGCCAATGGTAAGATCAATGAGCCATTGTCACAAATGGATTTGAGTCTGGAGGAATCAAGATTTAGCTCCAATTCAAAAGCGGATTTTGCAGACAATATGCGAAGCATCCAAAACATCTATGTAGGTAATTTTGGTGTACGAGGCAACGGAATTGGATTGTCTATCGTCGTTGCCAATGAAAATCCAACGCTTGATAGTAAGGTTAAAAATCAGATT
>JAGQWW010000470.1 GCA_020436955.1 Saprospiraceae bacterium
TATTTACGAGTGACGATTTACGAATGACGAATAGCGAAATGCAAACTGTTAATAGCCCCCCTTGAGGGGGGGAAGGGGGGTGAATACAAGGATGGAAGATGGAAGATGAAGGATATTTACGAATGACGAAAAGCGAAAAGCGAATAAATAAAATCCAAGCAGTTTGCCGCCCCCTTGAGGGGGTTGGGGGGTGAAGGAGTGCGTGAGAGAAGAATTTAAGATTGAGATGGAAGAGGAAAGATGCTAAAATCTAGCAGCCAAAAGCCTTTGCTTCTTTCATTTAAACTTTTTGTCCTGTTATCAACAAAGTTGTATTTGATAAAGCGGAGCATTTTTGTTTTCTTTACCTACTTTCCTTTTTTCTCAACAAATAACTTAGGTATGAAAAAACTTATACTCCTTTTATTGCCTGTGATTTTTAGTCTCCCGGTTTGGGGACAATTTGAAAATTTTGAATTGCTTGTACCACAGCAGGATCATGCTTTTGTAATGCCTGATGTGGAAAATACAGTTGTATCTACAACGGGTAATGTTGATCCTGTATTGGTAGATATGTTGAATACTACGCTTGCAAATGAACTGAGCATTAGAGGTGCTATTGGTTTTTCTGCTGCGCTTGTTTTGCCGGATGGTGAAGCCTGGTCGGGTGCAGTCGGTAGAAATAACGCAGCAGGCGATCCGTTTTTACCAGAAATGGTTTCCGGGATAGGAAGTGTAACCAAGACCATTACGGGTGCTTGTATTATGGAATTGGTTGAAGAAGGAAAAGTAAATCTGGATGCACCGATTTCCGATTACCTGGGTTCTTTTCCAAATGTGACGGCATCTGCAACGGTAAGACAATTGCTTAATCATACTTCCGGTATTTATAGTTACACCGATAATCCTGCTGTGAATGATTCTGTCAGTAAGGATTTTTCAAGGGTCTGGGCACCGGAAGAAATACTCAATAATTTCATTCTAGCACCCTTATTCAATCCTGGCGATAGCTGGTCGTATTCCAATACCAACTATGTGCTTCTCGGGCTAATCATTGAAGAAGTGACCGGTAATGAGTACCATGTTGAGATCCGTAATCGCTTTTGGAGTGCATTGAATTTGGAAGGTATTTACCTGTATCCACAAGAGACACCTACTGAGACCTTTGTCAACCTTTGGGCCGATTTGTTTGGAGGTGGAACTGCCTTGGATCTAAGTATCCTTGGCGTGACCAGAGAAGGTTTGTTTAGTATGGGTTGGGCAGCCGGTGCGGTGATTGCAACGCCAGAAACCATTGCCCGCTGGATGAAATTGCTAACAGATGGAGAAGCAATAACCCCGACTGCTTTGGCGATGATGGAAGATTTTCTTCCACTCACCAATACCTATGGTTACGGTTTAGGGTTGACCAGAACTCGTTTGCCTGATGGCAATTATATCTTTGGCCATAGTGGAAATATAATTTACCAATCAGAAGTAAACGCAGTCCCTGACCTTGGCATTTCTATTAGTGTTTTGACCAATGATGGCACCCAGAATGGTTGTGGAAACACCTGGTTGGCTTTGTACAACACCTATAAAGCCTATTTAGCTTTAGTTGGTACCAATGAAACGTTTAACGCACAACCCCTTCACTTTTTTCCAAATCCAACTAGTGGAAATGTCACCCTTGACCTAACAGCAGGATCATTGGATTATCTGGAGGTTCGCAATACCTTGGGCCAGGTGGTTTGGAAAACCAACCAAACGCTATTGGGAAATGTTGAGATTCCTGCTGCGGATTGGACGCCGGGGATTTACCAGTTGATGGGGAAAGATGGAAACCAAAGTTGGCAGGGAAAAATGATTAAAAACTAGGAAAATACTATGAAAATCGCTTCTGCAGCGCAGATTAGAGCACTGGACCAGGCAACTATTGAAAAAGAACCCATTACTTCCTACGATTTAATGGAGCGGGCTTCCAAAACCTTTTGTGATTGGTTTGCCGATAATTTTTCAGAAGATCGACCGGTATGGATATTTTGTGGGACAGGAAATAACGGGGGAGACGGACTAGCCATTGCCCGTATTTTGCAGAAGCGATTTTTTTCGGTTCGTGCATTTGTTGGTGGAACGGAAACTGATACCCGTTCGCCAGACAACCAAAAGAACCTGATAAGACTGCAAGAAGAGAAAAATGTTCCTATTACGTTTTTTCATAACGTAGGAGATTTTCCTTACCCTGATGCATCAGTCATATTAATAGATGCCTTGTTCGGTTCCGGCTTAAATCGTCCCATTGAAGGATTTTGGAAGGATGTGATCATGTGGTTGAATGAAAAGTCTTGTGAAAGGGTAGCGGTCGATGTGCCTTCCGGACTGATGGCGGATCAAGCTTCAACCGGTACTATATTTCTTGCTGACCACACCTTGAGTTTTGAATTGCCAAAACTCGCCTTTTTCTTTCCTGAAAACGGACCTTTTTTAGGAAACTGGGACATCGCTTCAATAGGTTTGGACGCATCATCCATAGAAGATATGGATTCCCATTATCAAGTTATTG
>JAGQWW010000471.1 GCA_020436955.1 Saprospiraceae bacterium
TCACACTTGCCACCTGCAATTACTTCTGCATCTTCATCTTCTTTGGCCTGGTGAATGTAGTTGCTGATTTTTTCAAATGCCTTTTTGTCAATAACAGCATTTACAAAATTGCGGAAATCTTCAGGGCTACCCATTTTGATAGCCGCCAAGTCAGCTTTCATATATTTCCATACATCTTCCCATAAAGACTCAGGAATGTAAGCTCTTGAAACGGCCGAACATTTCTGACCCTGGAATTCAAAGGCACCTCTGATGATGTTGGTAGCTACTTGCTTGGCGTCAGCAGAAGGGTGAGCTATGACAAAGTCTTTACCACCGGTTTCACCGACGATTCTAGGATAACTTTTATAGTTCTGAATATTCTGTCCGATGGTTTTCCACAAGTGCTGGAATACGCCGGTACTTCCGGTAAAGTGTAGTCCTCCAAAATCTCTGTGTGAAAAGATGATATCTCCAGCAACAGGACCATCTACATACACAAGGTTAATTACACCGTCTGGTAAACCTGCTTCAATCAACACTTCCATGATAACCTGTGCAGAATAAATCTGTGATTCTGCCGGTTTCCAAACTACAGTATTACCCATCAAAGCCGGAGCACCGGGCAAGTTACCGGCAATAGAAGTAAAGTTGAAAGGCGTCAATGCAAAAACAAATCCTTCCAAAGCTCGGTATTCCATCCTGTTCCAAATGCCATCGGCACTTTCAGGCTGGTCATTATACATCTGAGCGGCAAATTCTACATTGAAGCGGAAAAAGTCACACAACTCTGCAACGGCATCAATCTCTGCCTGGAAGATATTTTTTGACTGACACAACATGGTAGCTGCATTCATTCTTGCGCGGTAAGGTCCGGCAAGCAGGTCCGCTGCTTTTAGGAAGATAGCGGCTCTTTCCTCCCATGGAGTGTTTTCCCACATAGACTTAGCGGCCATGGCAGCATCAATTGCCTGGCGTACATGCTCACTGGAACCTTTGTGGTATTGTCCGATTTTAGTAGCAATCTCGTAAGGAGGATGGATGTCCAATACAGTATTGGAGCGTACTTCTTTGCCTCCGATATACATTGGAATGTCTCTAACCTCAGATTTTAAGGCTTGTAAGGTTGCTTTTACCACTGCTCTCTCAGGAGAACCGGGGGCATAAGATAAAACCGGTTCATTGGTAGCAGGCGGAATGTGAAAATATGCGTTTGACATAATAATCGCTTTTATTTTGGAATAATTTGGTCTTTCAATCGAACGCAAATATATCCCTTCTGACAGCTTTTAAAAACGTGAGGGCCATTTTTCGATTTGCATTCTATCCTTATCAAGAGATTTAGGTCTGAAAAGTTTAAATTTGGTACTACGGATCAAAAATTATTGCAAATGGAATTGAAAGAACTACTCAGAAAGTTGGATCAGACTATCCTGTTTGCTGATTTTGAAAAGGCGTTGGATAACTTTTTTTCAAAAAAGGTAAAGACTATTTATAAGGACAACCTCATCGATGGGCTACCTTATAAAATGAGACTTCTCCAATCTTTTTTACTGGAAGTGGAAGAGATAATGGAGATTACCCTGCACAAGCAATACATCCAGGATCCGGAGACCTTTTCCCTTTTTACCTTCGGTTTTAAATTACATGATGGCGAAGAGATTACCTGGCATGAAATAATAAGAAGAAAATGGAAAAAAGGAAAGGTAGTAGAAGAGGAGTTTTGGGTGGATCCATCTCAACAGGTTTTGGATCTTTTGGATAATAATGCTTCTAAAAAGGTAATGGAGGAAGAGACACATACAGAAGAGAACCCGGAAACCATAGAGGAGACTCAAAGTCAAATCCCGATAACAACCATTAAAGGAGTTGGGCCAAAATCTGCTGCCTTATTTAAAAAAGAAGGTATTGAACACATCAGTCAAATTGCTACGATACCGCTGGAAGAATTGGAGGATCTGGTAGCGAAATTGAATTTTAAAAGCCCGAATTTGCAGGCTGCTTATTTAAAAGAGGAAGCTGTAAAACACTTCTTTTTATAAGTCAATTTCTTCAGGTAAAAATGGACTTGCATCTCCCTCGCCTTTAATAATCTCTCTAACAATGGTGGAGGAGATATGAGAAAAGCCAGGCTGAGCAATCAGGAAAACCGTCTCTATGCCGTCACCAATGATGTTATTAAGTTGGGAAATCGTCTTTTCATAATCGAAATCTGAGGCATTCCTAAGGCCTCTCAAGATGTATCTTGCACCCACACTGTTACAATACCGGGCCGTCAATTTTTCAAAATAGCTTACTTCCACAGTAGGATAGTTTGCAAACACTTTTTCCAGCCATTCTACGCGTTGCTCCAAATCAAACAAATAGGATTTTTGTGAATTGACCCCAATAGCCACAATGATTTTATCAAAAAGCGGAATGGCTCTTTTTACAAGGTCGACATGACCTTTGGTAATAGGGTCGAATGAACCGGGGAAAACGGCAATTTTCATGATGAAGGTTTTAAATCCGAACGGAAGGTAAATAAAAAAGCGAAGGCG
>JAGQWW010000472.1 GCA_020436955.1 Saprospiraceae bacterium
CCAACAGCTAATAGCCAACAGCTGCCAAAGACTAAAGACCAAATAGAGTACATGAATCAAGATGGAGGATGAAAGATGGAAGATGAAGGATGATGGAAATTTACGAGTTACGAAATGCAAATGGCCAACAGCTAAAAGCCAATACCCTAGTAGGCTCCAAAATATCTTCTTAAAAACCATTCACTACTTAAAAGGAAGAGCAAAAGGAAGAAAATCCATTTCAGGTTGATGACTGAACGGGTCTTGGAAGTAGCATAAAGGACCGGTTTTACGCTTCCTTTTTCTTCAAGCATTTGTGGTAATTCTGCCATTTTCTTCTGGGTCAGAAATTGGCCACCATAATTTTCCGCCAATAATTTTAGCAAGCCGTGATTGGCAGTAGTCTGGAACAATTCCAACTGCACCGGCTGAACGCTGAATTGACCTTCAAAGGTTTGTTGACGGCCATTACTGGAAGTACTGGCTCTGTAGCTATAATTGCCTACCGGGAAGATTCCGGCATTTAGATTATATGTCTGTCCTGCTTTATTAAAAGTAAAAGGAAACTCCTGCCCTTCTTCATTTTTAATAACAATGGATGCATCCGGGTCATTGATGAGCTCGAAATTTTCGTTATACAATTCTGCATCAAAAACGATGGATTCATTTTCATCAAAAATATTCTTAGCAAGGGTTACCCTGAACTTACGTTTGTCTTCTTTTATGGAAAGATATTGAACCGTTTTTCCAATCAATTCATTGAAAACTTCATGATTGGTATTTTGAAGGAAATCAAATAACCTCCACTTATACAAACCTTCGGCAGCAAATACACCTGACCTGATGCCATTCGATTCACCCAGGGTTAATAATGGGAAATTGGTTTCCACCTTTCCTATTTTCTGGTACAACAAAGTCTGACCGGTTCCCAGTTGCTTAAAATCTCCAAAAGGAGTCAGCACCGGAGCAAATCTTGGAAGATTATCTTTCAGGGCATCAGACAAAGTAAAAAGATTAAAATCGGTAGCCACTTTGGCTTGTACTTCGTTGGTAGTTTTGCCGTCTGTACTTATTTCTACCAAAGGTTGTAATCGATTGAAGTTTCCATAATCTGATTGCATGCCTACCACGTACAGCCTTGGGATTTTGTTTTCATCCATTTGTAGCAAAATATTGCTGATTGGCTGCTTATAGGACGGCAATTGGTGCAAAATAACAAAGTCAAAATCCGTCACCTTCACCTTCAGATCGCTTACCATCGCTGTGGTAACTTCATAGTTTTTTGACGTTTCCAGGGACTGTTTTAAAGCAGAAATATCCGGATGAGGCGCATTGGCGAGGATTAAAATTTTCTGTCTGGCATCCAGCACGTCAATAAAAATATCTTTTACGTTGTTGCCGGTAGTAACTTCTCCCGACACTCCATTTAGGGTAATTCTGTAACGTTGAACGCCGGCTTTATCAGCATTCAACACTATTTCCTTGGTTGTAAAAAAGTCGTTTTTATCTATGGCAACGGGAATGGTTTCCAGCGTCCTGGCATTGCCGCCTTCGATTTTTTGCACCTGTAAATTGGTACGGGTGCCTGCAGCATTGGAAGCAGCAACATCGACCTGAATGCTAAACCGGTCACCCAGGTAAACGATCTTATTATTGAAAACCCTTTTAATAAAAAGGTCTTTTTGAATGGTCGTATCTCCCAATCCGATTGTATAAACCGGGGCTTCCAATTGATAGCCTGTATAGATTGGATTTGAACCTTCGTTGTAAATACCGTCTGATGCAATAATGACAGCTCCAAGATTTTGGTTGCTGTAGAGATCATAAACTGACTTTATAAAACTGGAGATATTGGTACTTTTTTCTTCATAGGTAAGGCTTAAACCGTCTTTTACTTCTTCTCCAAAAGTGTAGGACTGCACCTCATACTTCTTGGACAAAGCTTCTTCCAGGGAGGCTAACTGCTGATTATAGGTCTCCTTTTCTCCTTCACCAAACGCCGCTGCAATAGATTCTGAATTATCTTGCGCCAGTACCACCACCGGATTTTTGGTTTCGGTGATGAATGATTTTAATAATGGCTCCAATAAAAGCAGGCAAATAATAGAGATGGTGAGAAATCGCAAAACCCCCATTCCCCACACAAGTGCCCTGGACTGACTTTTAAAGGTTTTATCGTTGTAATAGAGCAAACCCGCCAAAATCAATCCGGCCAACACACAAAGCAAAATATACCACGCTGGATATTGAAAAGTAATGGATTCCAAGTCTCGAGTTTTTTTATCTGGTCTTTAGGAAAACAGCTTATTTCAACGTGAAATAAACCTAAATGTTTTTACTAAGATCAATAATAGGGAAAAAATCAGGGAGAAAGGGGTGAAATGTTTACTGGGGGCTGGAAGCTGGATTCTGGTTACTAGTGGCTGGATTCTTGTTGCTGGCTGCTGGAGGATGGGAGATTGTACTTGCCTAAAATAGGTTGACCGTTTTTCAATTTATTTCAACGTTTTAATTTTCACAATTTTTATCGATTC
>JAGQWW010000473.1 GCA_020436955.1 Saprospiraceae bacterium
TGCTATCGGGGCGCTATTGACCGGATAGACAAAATCTGCACTGATTTTTCGCATGATTGCTGGTTAAAAAGGACTTTAGAATTCCTGGGTTTGCACGGAGGTAGCCAGGATGTGTTCGTAGTAGGCTTCGTATTGAGGCAAGATGTTTTCCAGTGAAAATCTTCTGGCCTGGTTCAAAGCATTGACGCGAAAGTTAGCCAACATTGATTCGTTTTCCAATAGTGTGATGGCATGATGTGCCATATCGTCCACTTCCCCGATTGGACTTAGAAAACCCGTTTTCCCATGTTCATTTACCTCCGGAAGGCCTCCTGCATTGGAAGAAATAACCGGCATTTCGCATGCCATCGCTTCCAGAGCAGCTAATCCGAAACTTTCACTTTCAGAAGGCATCAAAAACAAATCACCGATAGCCAAAAGTTCTTCTATGGCATCTTGTTTTCCCAGGAACCGCACATCGTCACACAAACCCATTTTTCTGCATAGGTCTTCGAGGTGTTGACGCTCCGGGCCGTCACCAATCAACAATAATTTTGAAGGAATTTTTTCCTGGACCTTTTGGAATACCCGCATCACATCGTCCACTCTTTTTACCTTTCTAAAGTTGGATGTATGCATCAATATTTTTTCCCCATTAGGCGCAATTGCCTTTTTAAAATGGTCCTTATTGGATTTTTTAAATCTATTGAAATCTACAAAGTTGTAGATAACCTTGATATCATTTTCAATATTGAAATATTCGTTGGTTTGGTCTTTTAAGCTTTGAGATACCGCGGTTACACCATCAGATTTATTGATACCAAATTCAACAACAGGTGCAAAAGCCTGGTTGTTTCCTACAAGCGTAATATCCGTTCCATGCAGGGTAGTGATGGTCGGAACGTATTTTCCTTTTGTAAGCAAGATTTTCTTGGCCAGATAAGCAACAGTCGCATGCGGTATAGCATAATGTACATGCAGGATATCCAATTTCTCAAATGTTGCAACGTCTACGATTTTGGAAGTTAACGCTGTATCGTAGGGAGGATATTCAAAAAGGGGATAATCAGCACCGGAAACCTCGTGATAAAAAACATTTTCAGTAAAGTGGTTGAACCTTGCAGGTTGTCTGTAAGTAATGAAATGGACCTGATGTCCGTTTTTCGCCAGTCCTAGCCCCAGCTCGGTAGCCAGCACACCACTTCCTCCATATGTTGGATAGCAAACGATGCCAATTTTCATCAATTAAGATTTAGGTTTTGGAGCAAGTTGTACTCCGATGTCTTTTACTAACTCATTTGGAGGCATTTGGTTCTCAATTCAGGCTTTTAGTTTATCGATAACAGCAGCCAGGTTCACATTTTCCTGTTCTCCTGATTTCATGTTTTTAAGACTAAAAGTTCCTGATTCCATTTCAGATGTCCCGATAATAATAACATAAGGTACATTCCTGTCATTTGCATACTTCATTTGTTTTTTCAACTTGACAGGGTCCGGATACAGATCAGCATTTATGTCTGCCTTTCTGATTTGATCCAACATGGTAAAGGCATATTTGTGGGCTTCCTTATCCATGGCGAGCAACAACAACTGCAAATTTTCAGGATTGTCCTCAGGGAAAAGGTTGAGTTCCTCCATTACATCGTAAATCCTTTCTGCACCAAAGGAAACACCAACGCCGGAAACACCCTGTAATCCAAATACGCCTGTCAAATCATCATAGCGACCACCGCCGCCAATACTTCCCATTTCAACACCTTTGGCCTTCACTTCAAATATACCGCCAGTATAATAATTTAAACCACGGGCCAGTGTGATATCAAAACTTGTTGTATTGGATAGATTTATACCTTCCAGGTAAGCAAATACCTCTTCTAATTCTTCAATACCTTTAGTGCCAGTCTCAGAACCGGTCATAGCTTCTCTGAGTGTCGGCAAATCTTTAATCTCCAGAATATTCAGGATAGTAACAACAGCATCAACGCTGATTCCCTTTTCTGTCATTTCTTTTTTCACGCCATCGGCACCTACTTTGTCCAGCTTGTCGATAGCAATGGTCATTTCCATAAACTTATCGCTACATCCAGCCACTTCTGCCATACCAGCCAGGACTTTCCTGTTATTGAATTTAATTTCAACTTCCAGGCCCAGATTGGCAAAAACTTCATCATAAATGCGCATCAACTCAGCTTCATACATGAGCGAGTCAGAACCGACAACGTCCACATCGCACTGATAAAACTCCTGATAACGTCCTTTTTGGGGGCGGTCTGCACGCCAAACCGGAGCAATGGCGTATCTTTTAAAAGGGAAGGAAAATTCGTTTTGATGCATCACTACAAAGCGTGCAAAAGGTACCGTCAGGTCATAGCGCAATCCCCTTTTGGAAATGGAAGCTATCACCGCATTAGAGTCCTTTTCTGCTAAGGCTTTCTCGTCTGCTTTAGCCAGGAAGTCACCGTTATTCAAAACTTTGAAAAGGAGCTTATCGCCTTCCTCCCCATACTTCCCGGTAAGGGTG
>JAGQWW010000474.1 GCA_020436955.1 Saprospiraceae bacterium
CAGAACAAGAAACGTCTTCCAAGATTCAAAAATCCCAATATTTTTCAAAGGGAAGGTTGCTGGGAGTGAAGAGTTTTGTGAAGGATTGATTTTCGCTCCGCTGCCATTGCTATGTAACCCACGGATTAAACCGTGGGTTACATAGCAGCAAGGGTAACAAGACCCCCTAAGGCTTCACCCTCTCCCTTCCAACTCCCTCTCCATCCTCCAACACCAAATACTGCTTATAAATCTGCCGATAGGGGCTGGTGGAGGCTCCTTGGGCGATGAAATAGGCTGCGCCGTTTTTGATTTTGATTTCCTTGGGGAAATAATATTTATTGGCAAGTGAATAGGTGTTTCCTGTGGCACCGGTGGAAGGAATTACTTCTTTAAAAAAGAGTTGGTCTTTTTTTTCAAAGGTGGCGTAAATTCTTTGAGTGGATATATCCTGGTACATCACCTCTTTCCAGCCATCTTCTCTGGTATATGAAATAGATTGAGTAGTCAATTCTACAAGGGAAGGGGAGAAGTAAAATAGACTATCGTTTTGATGATCAAAAATGACCCAGTTGCCTTCATGTTGGAAAGCAGCAGTCGATATAGCTTTTGTGACAATGTTTTCGTAATAACTAACCTTAGCCATCAGGTCATTGGTGACAGCCAATTCGAATAGGTCGCCGGTCCATCGAGCGTCTTCTATGATATTGTAAAATCGATCCTGACCCACTGCGAGATAATATTCCGAAATGATTTCGCTGAGGTAGGTTTTGGACGCAGCTGTTTTTTCATGGTCGGCAATGGACTTTAGCACTGTGTTGATTCCAGTATACCTGTCTACCGCCAAATAGGTGGTTTGATTCAGTTTGGAAAGGTGATTTTTATACAAAATAAAGTCCGGGGTGGATGCTATGCAGGGTAAAATACTCTCTTCAAAATTTTCAACCGGGTAGGTTTTTAATGAAAAGATTTGCTTGTTTTCCACGGAGATTTCCATGGCTTCCCAATTTCCGGCTACATGAAAGGCACCGGTGCAGCCTTTGTGGAGCGTAAAGCTTTTGAAAGGTAATTGCAGGGTGTCCAATTGGTCCCCGGATTCTGTTTGAAGGGACAGAAAAGATTGTCCCCTTTCCTGTAAGAGCAATAGGAGGTAATCGCCTGCCAACTCAAAATCCCGAATAATTTGGTGGTTGTTTTGGTAAATCTTTTCAATGCGTTTTCCGGTTACAGTTGCTGTAGGCAGGTCCGCAACATCCTCAAGTAGGGTAAAATGTATGCTTAGGGTATTGTTTTCCAGATTTTGAAGGTCAACTTGATAAAACTGCCTGGTTTGGGGAGTATATCCGACAAAACTTGCGGTAAGGGCAAACGCTTCCTTGGATAGGTTTAACCGGTAAAAACCATTTTCGTCAGTAGTGGTGCCTAAGACAGGAGAAACCCTTACAGTAGCACCCGGCAATGCCTGTCCATTTTGATCGACTACCATGCCTTCTACCTTCAACAATGCTTGTGAAAAGGAGAGGGTCCAGCAAAAAGAAAATAGAATGGTCAATGCAGGGATTTTCATACCACCACTTTTTTACAAGTTCGGAAAATAATCCGGAGTCATGTAGAATGAAAATTTGAAAAGTCAGGTTTCAAAATAAAAAAGGAGGACCTGATGACAGATCCTCCCTTTTTATAAGAAAAATATAGGTTAGTTATAGTGCAAATGCCTTTTTAACAGCATCCACATAGTCAAGTTTTTCCCAGCCAAAGCACTCTACCTGCGTATCTTTTGCATTACCATTTTGGCCGATTTTCACGGTCTTGGTAAATGGCTCTCTACCAAAATGACCGTATGCAGCTGTCTCAGAGAAGATAGGATTTTTCAAGCCAAAACGCTTCACGATAGCGGAAGGTCTCAGGTCGAAAATTTCCATCAATTTCTTTGCGATAGCTCCATCTGACAAACCATTTACTTTGCAGGTTCCGTAGGTGTCGATAAACAAACCAACAGGCTGTGCAACGCCGATAGCATAGGCTACCTGCACCAAACACTGGTCAGCCAATCCTGATGCTACCACATTTTTAGCGATGTGGCGAGTTGCATAGGCTGCTGAACGGTCCACTTTAGATGAGTCTTTTCCGGAGAAAGCACCTCCACCGTGTGCTCCTCTACCACCGTAAGTGTCAACGATGATTTTTCTTCCGGTCAAACCGGTATCACCGTGTGGTCCACCGATCACAAATTTTCCGGTAGGGTTGATATGATAAATGATATCGTCGCCAAACAATTTTTGTACACGCTCAGGAAGTTGAGCAATTACCTTAGGCATTACGATTTGGATCATATCCTGGCGGATTTTGTCCAACATCTTTTGATCGTCTGCATCAAAAGGATCGTGCTGCGTAGAGATAACTACTGTATGAATTTTAACCGGTTTATGGTCGTCACTGTATTCAATAGTCACCTGAGATTTTGCATCAGGGCGCAGGTAAGTGATTTCTTGACCTGATTTTC
>JAGQWW010000475.1 GCA_020436955.1 Saprospiraceae bacterium
AAATATTGTCGACTCCCCCGCTTGAATTGGTAAGAAAATTGAATGGTGCCTGATTGGTATCGTGCTGCCCGGTTAACCATTTTGGACCGGTTGGATTTAAATAAACTTCTTCAAAACCGATGATTCCATTATCCGGGTCGCCATTGAAATTGGCATTATTGCCAGGTTCCTTTCCTTGTACAATAGCAATAGAAATACCAAGTGATGCAATTTCCTGTTCCTGAAAAGTACTGATATCGTTGTTTGAAAAATACACCTCAGTAGGATTGTTTACATTAACCAACTTCCAGTTAATTGGAGGAGTCAAAACAGTATCTGAATTATCTGAATCAGTTAAGATGAGCTCAAAGGTCTTTTTTTCAATTAGGGCTGGATCGGTGACCCTTACTTTGATCGGAGCCCTGCTTCCAATGTATTCTATCGAACCGTCAAAATTACCCTGCATAATTTTCTCTCTGGTTTGAGCAGTCATATCCAAAAAATTGGATCCGGCTCCTACCCCATCGATACGGATGATGTTTACCACATCACCTGGTTGTGGAAGGGTGTCTGGGCTTGTATTCCTATAATTTCCGTCAATATTGATTCCTGAAAGAGTGGCAAAGGAAAAAATGGAAATAATAAATATTAATAAAAATGCCTTTGCATTCAGGGTTGAGCTGCATTGAATTAGTAAAGTCATAGTTGTATTTTTTAAAATATAAAGTAAAAGCAGGTACACTTTAGTATACCACAAACCTCATACCTTTCGGAGCAAAATTTTTATGTTTCAAAACCAACAAATACGTTCCTTCAGGATAATTATTTTTTAATAAAAAGCTCTTGCTTTCCTGGCCTTCAGGATTAAGTTTTTCCTTCAGCCTACCATTGATATCCCGAATTTCGATTTCAGCATCTAGTGGAATATTTTCCAGGAAAATGACAGGATTTTCTTTAGACACCGGATTTGGGAATACTTTAATTCGACTGGCCCAATCTGGATCCTTTTTGGTAGCGGAGATAAAATTATTTAAAGTAAATCGATACGTTGGTCTACCGCCATTTATACCTGTGGCTATATTATAATCAAAGGGATTATCAGCTCTCAATTTTATAATAAGGTCGTTTGGAATTAGCCCATCTGCATAAGAAAGCAAGGATGTACCAGCAGAAACAATTGGAAATCCACACCAGGTGATATCACGTAAAGCCCTAACCCTCAATAAGGGACTTGCTGTTTCTTCCGGATCTATATATTGTCTCAACCATTGACCTTCGTCATAAGTAGTTTTTAAAATATAAATAAAATGTTGCCCTCCCATGATATACCTCCAAAAAGGAGAAGCCGTTGAATCATTATCAGGATCAGGAAGCATTTTTGAACTGGTTGGATTCCACATCATATCAGCACCGGTAAGTGGCTCGTCCTGAAAAGTATTTTCACAGTCAGGCCATAAGGACTGGATTAGTGGCTCATCATAATTGTAAACGGATGCCTCACCGAACATAATATTCAATCGATTGCCGGTTTCTATATCTATTGCATAACCGGGAAACCAAGCCATTCCTTTCCCATCACCATCAATATCGGCCAAGCCATCTCCGTCCAAATCTTCCTTTCCAACAGAAAGGGCATCTCTTATTAAGAATTTAAACCGATTCCCTTCTGATGTGAAACCCAATTGGGTAAGATCTTCAGTAGTAGTTTCTGTCACCGGACATCTGGTCCACAATGATTTGTCTTTTGTAAAAACAAGGTCAACGTTATTGAGATCTTTATTCCGCAAAAAGTTCCTGGTTAATCCGGCATTAGTACCAAAATCCATAGGTGATATTCTAAAATAGTTTTGACCTAAATCTCTATGGTTCAATGCATATATGGGAAAGAAATAGCCGGGTCCGATATTTGAATATGCTTGTGTGGGGTCTAAATAGTAGTCCTCTCCTCCCGGGCTATTATCAATCATATTAAAAAGTCCATAAGCTTCATCGTTTTGACCTGAAAGCCATTTTGGACCTGCAGGGTTGGAATAAACTTCCTCATAACCAAGTATACCATTTTTAGAATCACCCATGAAATCTTCATTGTTTCCGGGCTCCAATCCTTGTACTATGGAAATTGAAATGCCTAATTCCGGTATTTCCTGTTCATTGAAAACACTGATGTTTTGATTTGAATAATAGATTTCAGATGGATTGTTTACATTCTTTAATATCCAGGAAATAGGTTCCTCTAATCGTGCATCAGAATCGTCTTCATCGTGTAACTCAAGATCAAAGGTCTTATTCTGGATTTTTGCCGGGTCTGTTACTTTAACTTTAATGGGGGCTCTGCTACCAATATATTCAATTGATCCATCAAAATTACCTTGTAAGATATTTTCTCTGGTAGAGGCAGTCATGTCTAAAAATTTAGACCCTGCTCCTACCCCATCCATTCGAAAAATATTTACCACTTCGCCAATTTCAGGAAGGGAATCTAAGGATGACTTTTCGATCCTA
>JAGQWW010000476.1 GCA_020436955.1 Saprospiraceae bacterium
GATAATCTGGTCCGGGTATACAATCGATGGGGCAATTTGGTATTCGAACAAAAAGGATACCGAGGCACCTGGGATGGCACCTGGAACGAGAGAGATTTGCCAGATGGAACCTATTATTATCTGATTGATTTAGGTGACGGGCAATTGTATAGTGGATTCCTACAAATAAATAGGTAACACATTAAGAAAAAGTAGCACAGTATTTGTAAAAAACTCTAATTGAGACTCTTTTAATATGAAAAAGAATCAAATAAATCCGACCTCCTTGCGATTCTATGCTGTAGTAATTGGACTACTGACGATCTGTAGTGGCTTCAACCATTTGAAAGCTCAACAGGATCCTATGTTCACCAAATACATGTTTAACAGCCTTGTTTACAACCCTGCTTATGCGGGTTCGAATGAACACATGGCAATCGCTGCACTATTGCGTACCCAATGGATTGGTGTAGAAGGTGCTCCTCGTACGCAAACGCTTACCCTCCATACTCCATTAAAAAATGACAGGGTAGGAATTGGTGGATCTATCATAAACGATAAAATTGGTCCTACGCAGACCCTTGGTTTCAACCTGGCTTATGCTTACCGCATCCCAATTGGTAAAGGTAAATTGGCTATTGGATTGCAAGGTGGTGTTGAAAATTACCAGGCAGATTGGACCTTACTGGATTTGGAAAATCCAAATGATCCTAGCTTTGATATGAATCAAAACAGATGGTTACCTAATTTCGGAGCGGGTATCTATTATTCTTCAAGACATTTCTATGCAGGATTTTCAAGTCCTCATTTGATTGAATACGACTTGCGTGAAAATATTCAAACGAATATTTATGCACGTCAGGCACGTCACTATTATTTTTCCCTGGGTGGAGCTATCCCTTTACAAGGAGACGCCTTGGTATTCAAACCATCTATTCTTGTAAAGAATGTTGGTCTTTTATCATCTCAGGAAAAAATGTCCCAGTTTAAAAACATTGGTGCACCAACTGAATTTGACATTGACCTTTCATTGTTGTTCCAACAGACCCTTTGGGTTGGCTTATCTTTTAGGTCAGCACTTGAATTTGAAAAGAGCTCTTATGACTCAGGAGATATTTGGGTATCCTGGTTTATGCCTAGCGGATTAAGAGTAGGTGCTGCTTATGATTATCCCCTTACAGAGTTGTCTCAGGTTACCAATGGTTCATTTGAACTAATGGTAGGGTATGAGTTCAACTACCGCACCAAGAAGATAGTAACACCGAGATACTTCTAATAATACAAACGGACTTAAAACATACTATTTGACAGCCTAGTACTGTCCCATTGAATCCAATTCCAAAAGCAACTATCTATAATTTAATGGATATGATTTCCAGGAAAATATTACTTCCCATACTCTTTTTAGCAATCGCTGCTACCAGCGTTTTTGCCCAGGCTGGCAAATTGAAGTATGCTAAAAAATTGATGGATGAACTAAATTATACTGAAGCCATTGCTGTATACAATCAGGTTTTAGAAAAAGATGACGTAGCAGAAGCAAAGATTAACATTGCTGAATGTTACCGTAAAATTGGTGATTCAGGTAATGCTGAATTCTGGTATGGCCAGGTGGTCCGTTTACCGGAAGCAGAACCAATTACCAAATTGTATTATGGCCAGATGTTACAACGCAATGGAAAATGTGAAGTAGCCCGCGAATGGTACAACCAATATATTGAAATGGTACCTGATGATTTGCGTGGTCAATATCTTGCCAGGGCTTGCGACTATGAACAGGAGCTAATGAGCAAAAATGCCGGTATTTATGAAATCAAACACCTTGATTTCAATTCTGACCTTGACGACATGACACCAAATTATTGGAACGGAACCGTTGTATTCGCTTCCGACCGCGATTTGGGTTCTGCAGTGAAGAGAGAACATACCTGGACCGGCCACCCTTTCCTGGAATTGTATTATGTTGAATACAAAGAAGCAAAAGCAAGTGAAGATGGAACTTGCGGAGAATTGGTATATGGTAGACCAGAGAAGTTTAACAAGAAAATCAATTCGAAATTTCACGATGCTGCCATCACTTTCCCAACTAACGGGAAGGAAATATATTTTACAAGAAATAACTTGTTTGAAGGAAAAGTAGGGAAAGATGATGAGGGTATTACCCGATTAAAAATCTACTCTGCTAAAGACCTTGGAGAAGGCAACTGGGGTGACCTGGAAAGTCTTCCATTCAACAGTGATGAATATTCAGTTACCCACCCTGCCTTGTCTCATGATGGAAACACTTTGTATTTCGCATCAGATATGCCAGGTGGTTTTGGAGGCATGGACCTTTACCTTTCAAAAAAGGAAAGCGGAAGATGGGGACCACCAGAGAACCTGGGACCTCAAGTAAATACTGAAGGAAATGAAATATTCCCATTTGTAGACCAAACCGGTCGCCTATATTTCTCTTCAAACGGATTGATAGGACTTGGAGGTTTGGATATTTACTACACA
>JAGQWW010000477.1 GCA_020436955.1 Saprospiraceae bacterium
TGGATAAAGGAAGTGGGAGTTCGTTATTTCAATGAATTGACCAATACGGCCATCTTAATGGAAGAAGTAGGTGAGCTATCCCGCCTAATGGCCAGGATATATGGTGAACAATCTTTTAAAAGAAAGGAAGATGAAGCCAATGCACCTGAACACCTCAAAGAAGAGATGGCAGACGTGTTGTTTGTATTGATTTGTCTGGCTAATCAAACCGGTGTTGACTTAACCGAAGCCTTACAAGCCAGTCTGGAAAAGAAAACAAAACGTGACAAAGAAAGACACCAGGGGAACGAGAAGCTGAAGTAGGGGAGGAGGGTTTATGGGTGAATGGGTGAATGGGTTAATGGGCTAATAGGTGAATGGGTGATTGGTGAATGGGTGATTGGTTTTTGCGATTTACCTATTATGGAAAGTCCCCTTTGAGGGGGAGAAAGGGGGTGAAAAACACCCGGATTTTCGTAACTAGCATTTTAGGATCTCCTTCCTGCTTTTGGTATAAACCACTGAATATTAAACACTTGCAAGTTGTTTCAATCCTGATTTTCTGTTTCACCCAATGTTCGTAAAGGATTATCCGCAAAGGATCCAATGAAAAAATAACAAAATAAATTCGAAATTTTATTGACAATGCCTTAAAGGACGGCTAACACTTATAGCCTTTTGTTTTTTTTTAAAATATCATATCCCATATCCCATATCCCAATCCTCCATCCTCCATCTTTCATCTTTCATCCTCCATCTTCCATCCCCCATCCCCAATTTCCCCTTTCTTCTCCCTTTTTTGTAACTTTATTACGATACCTACTACCCTAAATACCTGCACCATGAAAAATTATTACTGGTTTTTTGTTCTTTCCACTTTTGCTTTTAGCTCCTGTTCTCTTGGTGATGACCTATTCGGTTCTGGTGATGCGGAAACGCTTACTTGTAGTGATTTTGACGACGATGTCAGGCTTCAGCATCAGGATGGTAGGTCAGTTGATTATATCATTGATTGTCTGGTAGAAGTAGATGCCACTGATATTGTCATTGAAGAAAATACAGTTGTTGAATTTACAGAAGGCTCGGGTTTAATTATAAAAGGAGATGCTGTCTTGACGATTGTAAGTCAGGTCGACGATGAATGGATTACCTTAAGAGGGCAAGAAAGTCGTGCTGGTTTTTGGAAAGGTATACATATCGATTCCGATAGTAGAATAAGCCGAATATTGCGGACTCATATTTCAGATGCAGGTGATAATACTGATAGCAGATTTAAAGGAGCGGTGCATGTGAAAACTTTTGCGACGATAACCAATAGTACCATTTCAAACGTGGAAGGCTGTGGTTTATACGTAGATAACCAGGCTCAGATGCAAAGTGGAATGGTGGATTTGGAAATATCTAATTGTTCTTCTTATCCTGTTTCAGTTCCTATTCCTGAGTGGGATAGATTTTATGTTGTTACCCCTCCCAATGCAGCGCTTTATGGTAACCTGGAAGTAAATAATTGTGGTCCAAATAAAGTTGAGGTGAGAGGTAGCAATACTACAGCTTTAAGAGAGGTAAATGGCGATATCATTGGCTTGGATATCCCTTACCAGGTGGGAGGTGTTGTAAATGTGCCTATTTCAAACCGATTGAAATTTTTACCAGGAGCCATGATTGAAATGCAGGAAGATACCAGGATTTTTGTGGAAGGTAGTTTTTCCGTAGACGGTGTTTCCGGCAATCCGGCAGTGATTTATGGCAGTGTGGACGAACCCGGTTATTGGGGAGGCATTCATATAGACAGACCAACTGCACAGACAGCCAATGTGATCGAATACCTGCACATATTAAACGGTGGCGGTGGAACTTTTGAAAATGCAAACATCACCCTAAAAAGTGGAAAATATATAGTTGAAAATTGCAGGATCTCAAAAAGCGCCACTTGCGGATTACGCTATTTTGAAAATGCTGTGATGTTAACGGAAACAGGAAATACGTATGCGGATAACGCCGGAGGAGGCCTTTGTAAAGATTAACTCAACCAAATTTTAATTTACTCCCAACCGTTATTTCGACTTAAATATCATTTGACTTGTAATTAATTCATTGTTTTTTATTCGAATAAGATATAGGCCGGGATCCAGGCTTTCCAAATTATCAAACCTCCACCCGGAGGTGCCTGATTTTTCAGCCTTTTTTAAAACGTCCCCATTAATATTTAAAATTTCAACACTGGTTGGGTGGATGCTTTCATTTTCAGAAGTATAAATGGTTAAAGACTCATGAAATGGATTTGGAAATATTTTCAAAGTAAGGATTTCAGTTTCTTCTTTTTCAAGAGTTTTTACCAAGTCTGTTAGATTAAATATGTACAAATTACCTACATCTGAAAAAAGCAAAAAGTTTTTAAAATAGACTGGGTCATCGAAAGAGATGAAGTTATTAATGGTGGAGATCTTTTTATTGATTTGGGTGATTGGGTCATA
>JAGQWW010000478.1 GCA_020436955.1 Saprospiraceae bacterium
ATGGGAGAAGGATTTTTGAATTATTTCGAATGAGAAACTGGCTTTTGACCTTCGATCTTTTAGTATTTGTTCCTTTATATGGGTTCCGGCCGTCGCGTGAAACAGAAAACCAGGATTTAAAAACCAAAATGATAGGACGACCTGAAAGAGTCTTTTTTGAAAAATTGCAATCTTCACGGATGTTGGTTGCCGAAAGAAACATTTAGCCATCACCCATCACGCGTCACTCGAAAATTGAAGATTTCACGCATCTGATAAATCCAAAAGCGCACTTTTTACGAATATACTTTTGGAAAGGATGACGGATTTCTACTCGGTTTGTCCGGGTGTGCACTTTTCCGGGTTTAAATGATTAAAATATTTCATCTGTTTTTGCCAAAAAATCCGGTTTCCAGATTGCTAGTCCTATATTGGAGCCTAATTGGACCATGAAGAGAAAAACCAACATAGCCCTTTTGTTTTTTAGTCGTACTCCCAAAGCGGAGGCTTCGGCGAAATCCTGGTTTGCTCCCAATCATGGTCCCGCCAACTTACAACTCGCTTCTACCCTTTTTCGCCAGACACAAAATCTGCTGGAACAATCTGGGATGCCGGTCTTTCATTTTCACGAAGGCAACCAGGAAGGAGGCTCCTTTGGTGAAAAAATCAGCCATGCTTTTGAGGCCGTTTTTACAAAAGGATTTGAAGCAGTCATAGCAGTTGGAAACGATACACCGGAATTGGATAATCTGGATTGGGATCGGGTGGTGGATCACCTGCAACAGGGGCGTTCTGTGGTAGGGCCTACGCATCGCCATGGTACCTACCTTATCGGGTTGACCAAAGCTGCTTTCGATTTTCATACTTTTGCGACTTTGCCATGGCAGACCTATGGTCTTTTCGACGCGATGGCAGCCTATCTCAATCGCCAGCCCAAAGGATTTTATTCGCTAGCCATTTTACACGATATCAATACACTTGACGATTTAAAGGCAGTGTTGGAAAGCAATGGCTTGTCAGCATACCTTAAATCGTTTTTCCGCTTATTGATTGGTTCCCTTCCGGACAATCCTTTCAATACACAAAACTTACTTTCTACAGGCGTTACCTATCAGTCGCCATCCTTGCGGGCACCTCCTTTGCCTTTGTAATTCCCTTCAAACCGATCTCGGTTTATTAAAAAAGGATTCTAAAATTATTGCCTACAAAACAACTTATAATGAAAAACCTGTTACTCGCAGTTTTCATGA
Source organism: Saprospiraceae bacterium (assembly GCA_020436955.1). Classification (GTDB taxonomy): domain Bacteria; phylum Bacteroidota; class Bacteroidia; order Chitinophagales; family Saprospiraceae; genus JAGQWW01. The sequence goes on from JAGQWW010000478.1 coordinate 1,230, forward strand.
CTGCTCTTAGCCTGTGCGCATATGGCCAGGCATCACTTGAAATTTCCCTCATCAATGAGACAAACGAACCGGTAATTGGCCAGGTAGTGATGGTTACCAATGCCGGCATTAATTATGAAAAACAAGCCATTTCTGATGAAAATGGTAAAATTCAAATCGGTGGACTCTCCACTTCCGGAACCTACAATGTTGCTGTTTTAGAAGGAGGATTTTATCAGCCCCAAAGCCTGCAGGGTATTTCCCTGATTTCAGACAAAACAAAATCTGTCACCTTTGAATTGAAAGAAAAGGTTCTTTCTCTCGATGCAGTGACGGTTTCTGCCAGCAGTTTTCAGACCATCAATACTGTCGATGCAGAAGTTGCTTCCGAATTGACTGCCAAAGAGATCACTGAACTGCCAATAGAAGGTCGTGACATTACCCGGGCTTTGTATCGCCTTCCAAACATTACCCAGGCAACAGGCTTTTATCCGGAAGCTCCCAACGTTGCTATCAATGGTGCCAATTCATTGTACACCAATTACCAGATTGATGGGATGGATAACAATGAAAACTTCCTGGGCGGACAGCGTTTTGCCATTCCTTCCGGATTTACCAAAAATATCACAGCACTGACCAATAACTTCAGTGCGGAGCATGGACTGACTTCCAATGGTATCATCAACATTACCACTAAGTCAGGTACCAATGAAACGACCGGTGAAGCTTTTTACATTACCCGTCCGGGGCCGGCCATCGATGCTTCTTCAGCATATGCACAACGTGACCTATCAGGCAATCAGGTGAAAGATGGTTTCCAGCGTCACCAGGCTGGATTTGGCATTGGAGGTGCTTTGAAGCAGAATAGAACTTTCTATTACCTCAATTTTGAACATACTACCGATATCAAAGACAATCTTTTGAATGTACCACAATTGGGCATCAATGAGACGGTTCGTGGTATCAATAACTTCACCTACCTGTCTACAAAAATCGACCAGCACTGGAGTCAGAAATTCCGTTCTTCTTTACGAGCAAACGTAGGGGTGGTGAATATCGAAAGACAAGGTGGTGGATTGGATGGTGGGGTAACTTTCAATTCAGCAGGCAACCAGCAGGATAGAAATTCAGTGAATATTGCTTTTAAAAATACTTATCTGGGCGAAAACTTTACCTATGAAGGAAATTACCTCTACGGACGTTTCCGTTGGAATTATGCCAATCCGATAGACCATAACAGTCC
>JAGQWW010000047.1 GCA_020436955.1 Saprospiraceae bacterium
TTCACCCTAACAATAACCCTGCTCACTCATTCTGCCAACATAAACTTTTGCAATGCCCTAAATTTGAATAAACTATTACAGGGCACAGAAGCTAAATTACTAGAACCTAAAAACCAGGTTTAAAAAAGAATTTTGGTGAAAACTGAACCGGGCAACCTTTTAAGGTTGCCTTTACTTTTTAATTATGGTAGTAACCCTATTATAACTCAGGCCGGTAAAAATACCTAATGGGTTAGCATCTCCGCTAACATTGCTTACAATCGCACTTGGCTGTCCAAATGGATTTCCATTAGCCTGTACGGAATTAAAAACACTTTCAAGATAATTGAAATATTCAGGGCTAATATGGTAAACAGTATTTATGACTGAGTCTCCTTCCGGAAAGTTAAATCCGGTACCAAAGGTCACTAATTCATTATCACTCAATTTGTCTGAAGAAATAAAATCCTGGTATGGGAAACTATCTCTTAGGCTATTCCAATGCAGATGTCTTCTGAAAAAATTCTCGGTGCTAGGATCCGGATCGGTTAGATACGTTAGTACTCTTGCCAGCGTATCACGAGGATTTCCGGTATCAGGAAATTGAATTACTACACTATCAATTGGGATTACCGGTAAAATAGTAGTGGTTCCTTCAATAAAGCTGCCATCACTTAAAACAATCTCAAGGGTAAATGGCCCACTATAATCTTCCGGAACATCCTGGTCGCTTGCATAATTGAAAACCTTAAAGTTGACCGGATCAATGTAGGTTCCTTCTTGCAGATGGATGGTATTTCCATCATAGCGTATATTAACATCAGCCCCTGGGATACTTATGTTTTCCAGAAAGTTAACCAGATTGGTGTCAAACGGAGCAAAAAAGCTATTACTCTGCGATAATAATAATCTGAACGGTTGACCCGGTTCCAGGTAACATTCAACGACCGGTTGGTTGTTGTATTCCGGTAAATCGAGATCAATTTCTTTTTCAAGGTTGCAAGCCGTAAGCAAGCTAAGTGTAAAGAATACAGGTAAAATATATTGACTGAATTTCATTGCAATTTGATTTTTCGGGGGATTAAAATTTAAAGTTCCATGTTAATGCCGGCAAAATTGGGAACAGTGAAACCTGTTTTGCTTTGAAGCTTTCCGGAATTCTGAAAGTGCCATTTGGATCATCTTCCCCTTCTTTAAACTGCGGTTCGATGTATACAAAAAAGGCATTTCTGCGATCGTAGGCATTGATGACGCTCAAGGTCAAATCGCTTTCACCCCATTTCGGGAAAAACTTATACACGATATTCAAGTCCAGGCGATGGAATGGAGCCAGGCGCACATCGTTTCTGTCTCCATATACCGGTACTGCAACCTGTGGGTCATTGCCCGGAATATCCTGGAAAGTATAACGACCTCTCGGCAACCAGGTAAGGTCACCAGAGCCATAAACCCAGGAAGTACCGGCTGACCAACGTTTGCTTATCTCATACATCAGCACCACACTGATATCATGTCGGCGGTCATACCTAGGCGAGAAATATCTTCCATTCATGACTGTACCTTTTGGACCGGTAAATTCACCTCGGCGAATAAGGGACAAGGTATAACCTACCCAACCGGTAAGTTTTCCTTCTTTTTTCTCAATACTCAATTCACCTCCGTAGGCATATCCTTTTCCAAAAACGAATTCTTGTTCCAACTCATCGTTTGCAAACAATTCTGCACCATCAATAAAGTCGACCTGGCGATCCAGCCATTTGTAGAAATATTCATTGGTAAGGAAAAGCTTGGTGCCGCCAATTTCAAACAACCAGGAATATCCTGCAGCAATCTGATCAGAAATCTGTGGTTTCACCAGTTCTGTTGAAGGATACCATACATCAGTTGGTAATGAAATACCGGAGTTGCTCACCAAATGAATGTATTGGTACATTCTGGCATAAGAAGCTTTAATAGATAGATTGGAAGTTGCTTTAAAATTGGAAGCGAGTCTTGGCTCTACACCAAAGTAAAAGGTCCCGTCATTGGAAAATCCTGAAAAGCGAAGTCCTCCATTTAAGGTTAACCTTGGTGAGACATCGTAATCGTCAGAGATATACGCTCCAAATTCAACACCGTCATATTGAGTTCCTGCAGAAAATGAAATAGTGCCATCATCTGAACCTGCTTTCAAACGACCAACTGTAAACTGATGATAGGTTACATTCCCACCATATCGAAGGGTATGGTTTTCATGTAGATTTTGGTAAAAATCTGTTTTGAAATTTAGGTCCTTGATATTAGAGTTCAGGTCAAAAGAAAACCCTGTAACATCATTCAGGATTCGATAACGGTAATCGGAAAAGGTTACGGTTGTATTATTGAACAGGGTTGGCGAAAAAGTATGGTTCCAACGAACGGTTCCGGTTGCATTTCCCCAGTCAAACCCAAAATCGAAGAAATCGCTCTTGAAATAAAATTTATCCCTTCCGAAGTAACCGCTTAAGTATAAGTGGTCCTTGTCCGACAACTTAAAGTTGACTTTGGTATTCAAATCATAAAAGTAATATCCCGGGATCAAAGTCGCATCGGGGTTATCTTCGTTTGCTTTGTTGATTTGATCCGTTATCAGGTCAAAATAAGTACGACGGCCGGAAACGATAAAAGAAGATTTATCTTTTTGAATAGGGCCTTCCAGTGTCAGTCGGGAAGATATCAGACCTAATCCTCCTGAACCGGCGAATTTTTTATTGTTTCCTTCTTTCAATTTTACATCAATTACGGAAGAAAGACGTCCACCATATTGAGCGGGAAAACCACCTTTATATAATTTCAAATCTTTAACAGCATCAGTATTAAAGGTGCTGAAAAAGCCGAACAAGTGATTAGGATTGTATACCAGGGCTTCGTCCAGTACAATCAGGTTTTGATCGGATCCGCCACCACGTACAAAAAGTCCGGTAGTACCTTCTCCACCACTAGGGATACCTGGTTTTAGTTGGATAGATCGTAAAATATCGGTCTCTCCTAAAATCGCAGGAAGCATTTTGACCTCCTTTGTGGTCAATGCTTCAATACTCATCTCGGTAGAGCGAAGTTGTTCTTCATAAGAATTGGCTTTTACTACTACTTCTTCAAGCTGGACTCCGGTTCCAAGTTCAATGTTTATTACCTGATTTGCTTTTAGGTAAATTGTCTTGGTTTGATTTTGAAAACCAACGTAGCTATACACTACTGTCAGGGAGTCCTGTCCTTTTAATTGAAGCGAATAAAAACCATATTCGTTGGTGGTGGTACCGGTGCCAGTTGAAGGAATAAACACGGATGCACCAATGAGGGTCTCTCCGTTTTCAGCGTCTGTCAAAGTACCACTCAGGGTGAAAGTTTCCTGGCCAAATAAAAATGTTGTAAAGAACAAAATTTGCGCAACCAGGGTTGGTTTTAGGAGCATTTTAAAAAACTTTTATCGGGGTTTGTGTATTAAAGTGAAATTATGCTAATTGATTGATAATCAAAAAAGTAAATAAAGAACCAAAACTAGACGGTTCCGTTCAGATTTGACTCAAATTTCTACGAATGGATTAATCTATCGGACAGGAATTACAACACTATCTTTTTGGATAGCACCAAAAAATCCATAGCCACCTTCCACATTTGAATACAACGGAATAGGTTCGGAAAACAATATTTCAATGTCAGTATTAAGATTTTCAATGGCACTTTTCAGGAAGCTATCGTAGGATTCGGATAACAAACCTACTTCCATTAAAATCCTTACATCATTTTCAGGTTTAGTAGCGCTATAGGTGGAAAAAAGGATATTGAGGGTTCCATTTAGTTTTTCAAAATCTTTCCTGGTCAATATAAAACCATCTTCGATATACACATAATCCAAAGGTAGGTCCTGGCTCAGTTTTAGGGTTGCAGGTCTTAATGTTGTAGTTCTGCCATCCAATTCAGCATAAACCAAGATGGGTTTGATCAATACGCTTTGAAAATCAGGACCGGGCTGGACATCCAAATTTACTTCACAAAAGTATGTGCTATAATATTGGTATACATCCAGGGAGTCAATAGTGGAAGCCTGTTGGCCTTCCGCTTCAATAATTTGGACTTTGCCGGGTAAACCAGTCGAGGCTTTGGCCGGTGGTAACCCTTCCTGTTCAATACTCACATGGTATTGACCATTTCCGGAAAATGGCTGATTGAATTCAAAATAGCCCTCAGAGCTTCCGGGGCTTGCTACCCATTGATTGCCATTATCATCTCGGACTGTAACTATGGCATCGGTTAGACCAGGGTATGTTCCAAAATTCTCTTTGGACGATTGGGTCACAAAAAAAGTAGTGATAGAGTCCTGTATCAATCCGGTAAAAGCAATACGAGGGTTGTGCTCCGGGATATCCAAATCGATGTCCTGGGTACATCCCAAAAGAACAGCCAGTAGGATTGGTAACAGGTATTTCATGCTACAAAGTTTAAAGAATTTTTGATTTACGATAGCATAGACAGCCAAAAAGGAAAAAAGGTTGCCGTTTGCACGACAACCTTTACACAGCGAGTTCACATTTGGTTTAGTTAGCTGGTTGCAGGGTTAAGGTGCAAGTCTCCAGCAAATCATCTTCAGGTGATTCTTCCCAATGAAGTTTTATTTGGGTTTCTGAAATTTCAAGGATGTCCATATTAACGGCATCGTCATCAATAAGGCTTAGGATAAGTTTTTCACCATTGGAAGATAATGCCCAAAAGCCAATGGTTTCAAACTGTTGTTCTTCTTCATAACACTTTGATGCGCCCTGGTCCCGACTAAATTTGTTGTCTTCTTTTTCAAAAAGCATAATATCATCCAGTTCACAAGCTTCCATTTCATTTACAGCTTCGTAAGATCCATCCTCATCGGTCATAATCAAGCTGGTCACTTTCCAACCATTTTTTACAAGGATATCTTCGTTGGTTAAAACGTCTTCTTTATCACATGCAGTTAGGAAAATTGAAAGTACAAGCATTAAGGCAGCTAAAATTTTCATTTGATTCATTGTAGTTCTTTTTAAAAGGTTTTGAAAAATGCGCGCTTAATTGAACCGGTTATTTAGAAGACAGCAAACCTGATTAGTACCCTAAAATATTTTCAAAAAAAATTTCCTTTCCTTTTCCAGAGGCCTGTTCAGCCACACCAAATAAGTATCTTGGCCAAAACTTTTCATTATGGATCATGCGGGGCTCCTTTCCATCTTACCACCTATTCTAGCTATTGTTTTGGCTATTTGGACCCGACAAGTGTTTTTTGCATTAGGTGTAGGCGTATGGTCCGGTTATCTCATTTTAGCTGATGGTAATATCCTGGATAGTTTTTTTTCCACCTTGCAAGGTTTAGTCACTGTTTTTGAAGATGCCGGCAATACCAGGACGATTCTTTTTTGTGCCCTGGTGGGAGCGTTGATTGTTTTAATACAGAAATCAGGCGGAGTAGAGGGATTTATTATCCGTATTCAACAATTACTGGATCGTCTCGAAGCCAGGGGTAACACCAATACCAGGAAGCTGGTGCCGATATTGGCCTGGCTGCTTGGGGTAATCATTTTTGTCGAAACCAGTATCTCAAGCCTAACGGTAGGAACTTTATTCAGACCTTTATTTGATAAATTAAAGCTATCGAGGGAAAAGCTTGCCTGGATTGCAGACTCAAGTTCAGCACCTGCCAGTATCCTGATCCCCTTCAATGGTTGGGGTGCATTTATCATGGGTTTGTTGGCAGCACAAGGATTTGAAGATCCATTTTCTAGCATGCTTAAAGCATTGGTTTGGAATTTTTATCCAATGTTGACTTTATTGATGGTCCCTGCTTTTATCTGGTTCGGTTTCAACCTGAAAGGAATGGCCCTGGCGGAAAAGCGTGTGAGTGAGACGGGAAAATTATTGCCCGATGGTGCACAACCGATGGTATCAGAGGAAATAACAGCGGTAGAGACCAAACCAGGAATAGTTCCCAAAGGCAGAAATATGATATTTCCCTTAGCTGTGATGGTAGTATTGATGCCCATCGTATTGGCTTATACCGGATGGGAAGCCGCTTTTGAAATAAATCCAGATGCTGGTTTTTTTGACAAGCTATTTGTGGCTATCGGAAAAGGTTCGGGTTCTACCGCTGTTTTGAGTGCGGTCACCTTATCTATCTTGTTTGCATTTGTACTGTACCGAGCCCAAGGTTTTTTCAAACTCGGCGAATTGATGGACATGACTTTGAAGGGAATATCCGGCTTGGTGCCGCTTGCTTTACTGATGGTACTTGCTTTTGCGATTGGTGCAGTCTGTAAACAATTGGGTACGGGTATTTTCCTGGCAGAAGTGAGTAACCAATATTTATCACCCGGTCTGATTCCAGCCATAATCTTTATTACAAGTAGCCTAATTGCGTTTTCAACCGGAACTTCATGGGGTACATTTGCCATTATGTTAGCAATTGCCATTCCAATGGCACGCGAGATGGGGACTGATGTGTACCTGGCTATAGCGGCTGCTTTGGGAGGGGGTGTGTTTGGCGATCACTGCTCTCCGATTTCAGATACCACCATTATTTCTTCTATGTCAGCAGCCTGTGATCATATAGATCATGTGAGGACGCAAATTCCATATGCTATTCTTGCGGGTGCAGCTACAGTTGTAATGTACCTAATAGCAGGAATGATGTAAAATCGAACTTTCCGTATTCAGGGCCACGCATCCCGCTTTCCGGCATTTATTTTTCCCGAAGGTATTCATACAACTGCATACCCTTCCGGTAAAAATTTTCAATACTCCTCTCCGGAAGGAGTTTGTCGTGCTGGTATAAAATGAGGAAGTAACCTACGCCTTCCATTGACCAGTTTTTTTCAACGGTGAAAAATTTCAAGACATTTTCATCAAAGATGTCTCTGATACGTTCTTCGTCTTCACCTTTTAAAAGATACTGGTCTGAAAATTTAGGATGCTCTTCAAAATCGATATCCTGCATACCCAGAAAAGAGCCGATTTTATGAAAAAAGTTCTCCGGCTTCATCATGAATTCCGGGAGGCTTAGGGATTTTGCCTGGATGAAAAATACCGTTGTAAAAAAGTGTTTGGTGCTTTTGCCGGTACTGATGGTATAACGATAATCGAAAATGGCCATTTGCTCATCCAAAAAAGGGCCTTTGCGTTGCATCAGGTTGAAAATCTGCTTTCTGGTGCCAGTTCTAAACAGTTTGAAATCTTCCAGTCGATTAAGCATACCCCATTCCTCCTCACCGACATAATCCATATCGATGGTATAGGACAATTTTTCCATACCCTCTTTTCGTTGGTCCAAATTCTTTCCTGGCCACCTCATAAGTAGAATTTTGATACTTTTTCTAATGGTTTTCTTTCAAGGTTTGGTACCGAAGCATCATCAGCTGGATACCCTACCGGTATGAGTAAAAATGGTCTTTCATTCTCCGGTCGATCCAGTATTTTTTGTAAAAAGTTCATTGGACTGGGAGTATGGGTTAGCGACACCAGGCCCGCATTATGGATGGCCGATAATAAAAATCCGGCTGCCAATCCGACCGACTCATTCACGTAGTAGTTCTTTTTCTTTTCTCCGTTTTCTTCTTCATAGGCCTTTTTAAAAACCACAATTAACCAGGGAGCTATTTCCAGGAAAGGCTTTTTCCAATCTGTGTCAAAAGCCTTCAGGTCTTCAATCCACTCATCAGACATTCTACCGTTGTAATTGGTGTATTCTTCCTCTTCAGCAGCTTCTCTAATGGCTTTTTTAATCTCAGGATTTGCTACTGCACAAAATGTCCACGGCTGTTTATGAGCACCGGAAGGGGCAGTAGAACCTGTTTTGATAAGATTTTCAATTATGCTTTTGGGGACCGGCTTGTCTGAAAAAAAACGTAGCGACCTACGTTTGTCCATGAGCTGAAAATATTCATCAGTACGTTGGAACATTTCATCTTCCGAAAAAGAAGGGCCTTTAAAAGGTATGTGTTTAAGGGTATTTTCCATGAAGAAGGCTGGATTAGGGTGAATTGCGAATTTAGAAAATTTGAAGGCCAAATTATCAATACCAATCAAATTGCATATTTATTTGGAACTATTTAGGGTTATGGCAAAAGGAAAATTATTTTTGCGGAAACTTTTACAATGAACAGACTTCTTATTTTCCTTTCTTTCCTGGTGAGTTTTACGGCGTGTGTTCCTTTTGAAGAACAGGTCCTGACAGAAGTCAATCTGAAACTCGATGATCCTGTTTTTCAAAAAATCAGAAATTTCCAGGATCAAGGTCTGGTGGATAGTTTATATCCTTATTTCCGACATGATGATCCATCTTACCGTTATGCTGCCGCCAATGCATTTGCATCTATCCAGGACAGCACAGCGCTAGATAGTCTTGCCTGGCTTTTAAAAGATCGCATTGATATGGTAAGGGAAGCTGCAGCATTTGCTATCGGTCAGACCGGCACTTTAAAAGGAGAAGTATTGCTGATGCAGGCATTTGACCAGGCTGATACAGCCGGACTTTTCAAAAATGCCAACGCTGCCATATTGGAAGCCATAGGAAAATGTGGAACCGAATCGATGTTGGAAAACCTGACTTCAATATCAACATATACTCCTACAGATACTACTTTGTTGTTGGGTCAGTGTTACGGTGTTTATCGTTTTGGACTGCGCAATGTGTACACCCAAAAAGGTACCGATTTGATGGTGAGATATGTAAGTCAGGACAAATACCCGGCTGAAGTAAGATTGGTAGCAGCCAATTATTTGTATCGTACTCCGGAGTTAAACCTGACTCCCCATGCAGAAGTGTTGGTAACAGCATTTACCAAAGAAAAAGATCCCAATATTCGTATGGCACTGGCGATTGCCATTGGAAAGACTAAATCTGATATTGCGCGTGATGCTTTAACAGGCTTGTTAGGAGCCGAACAAGATTACCGGGTGCAATGCAATATGATAAGGGCGCTGGCTAATTTTGACTATACAACTGTAAAAGAAGCGGTGCAGGCTGCTTTAAAAAATAATAACCAGCATGTGGCCAAAGTAGCTGCTCAGTTTTTTAGAAATAGTGGTACGGCAGAAGATGGTCGTTTTTATTATGATTGGGCGCAAGATTCAGTAAGTCCCTACATCAAGCTCCAACTGTTGGCTGCTGCGCAAAAGTATCTGCCAAACTATTTTGAAGCTACAAAGGGTCAAATCAACTACGAAGCCAGAAGGATATTTGAAAATACCAATGACCCTTACCTGGCAGCTGCTGCTCTGGATGCCTTGTCCGAATTTGGATGGAACTTCAGGTACATCATTGAAAAATCCACCATTTCAGATTTTCCTATTGTCAGAACAGCCGGTATCAGGGCTTTGTCTACCATCTGCAGCAATGAAAATTTCGATCAGTTTTTTGGACTGGGTTCCAAAACGGTGAAGCGAGAGATTGCACTGAGTCTGAAGGAAGGCATCAATAATGGTGATCCCGGCATTATCGCTGAAGGCGCTATTCTTTTGCGGGATCCCAAGATGGAATTTGGGCAGTTTTTCGACAGTTTGACTTTTATGCAAAATGCGCTGACCAAATTGAGTCTTCCCAAGGAAATCGAAAGTTATAACGAGCTGAACAAGACCTATGCTTTCTTGTCAGGTCAACCTGAACCAGCTCCGCAAGCTATTGCATTTAATCATCCCATCAATTGGGACATCCTGCTAACGACAGGGCAGACTGCAACCATAAAAACCGATAAAGGCGAGATTGAAATTACCTTTTATCCGACTGTGGCTCCCGGTTCAGTTTCCAATTTTTACACCTTGGCCAAGGATGGATTTTTTAACGGGAAGAATTTTCACAGGGTAGTACCCAATTTTGTCATCCAGGGAGGTTGTCCTCGTGGCGATGGTTATGGTTCACTCGATTATACCATCCGTTCCGAATTTTCTGATTTGCATTACAATGAAGGTGGATACATGGGAATGGCATCTGCCGGGAAACATACGGAAGGAACTCAATTTTTTATCACACATTCTCCTACCTTGCACCTGGACGGTCGTTATACCATTTTTGGAAAGGTAAGTAAGGGTATGGACGTCGTACACAAAATCATGGAAGGGGACAAGATTACCGCTGTTACCCTCAACTAGAATAATAAAAGCCAACATTGACCAAATAAAAAATCAAGATACATGAAGAATACACCACTAACAGAGAAACACATTGCCCTGGGCGCTAAAATGGCTGAATTTGCCGGATACAACATGCCTATTTCCTATACCAACATCAGTGATGAGCACCATGCAGTTAGAAAAAGTGTAGGTGTTTTTGATGTATCGCATATGGGCGAATTTATCGTAAGAGGAAAAGAAGCCCTGGATCTGGTACAAAAAGTAACCAGCAACGATGCTTCCAAGTTGGAAATCGGTGATGCACAATACAGCTGCCTTCCCAATGAGCAGGGTGGTATTGTAGATGACCTGTTGGTGTATCGATTGCCACAAGACATGTGTGCAGAAGGTGAAAAGGCCTTTATGTTGGTAGTCAATGCTTCCAATATCGACAAAGACTGGGCCTGGATAGAAAGCCACAACAATTTTGATACAAGGATGATCAATATCTCAGATCAATCTGCCTTGTTGGCGGTACAGGGCCCCAAAGCGGTAGAAGCCATGCAAAAACTGACCGATGTAGATTTGAGCAGCATTGGATTTTACACTTTCAAAAAAGGCACTTTTGCCGGAATCGACAATGTATTGATTTCTGCCACCGGATATACCGGAAGTGGAGGATTTGAATTGTATGTAGACAATCAGCACGCTGCAAAATTGTGGGATGCTGTGATGGAAGCAGGAAAAGATTACGATGTAAAACCATGTGGATTGGGTGCTCGTGATACCCTGCGCCTGGAGATGGGATATTGTCTGTATGGCAATGATATAAACGACACTACCAGCCCGATAGAAGCGGGTCTTGGATGGATTACCAAAACCAAAAAGGGTGACTTTATCAGCCGCGATATTTTTGCAAAGCAGCGTGATGAAGGAGTAGAGAAGAAGCTGGTAGGTTTTGAAATAGAGGACCGTCGAGTGCCACGTCATGGGTACGCTATTGAAGACGCTGATGGCAACGTAATCGGCGAGGTAACTTCGGGTACCCAGGGTCCGTCTGTAGAGAAGCCAATCGGTATGGGATACGTGGAAAAAGCCTTTGCAGGAGCCGATGCAGAAATTTTTGTGGTAGCCGGTAGTAAACGATTGAAAGGAAAAGTTGTTAAGTTGCCATTTTACAAAGGATAAAAGGCCCGATACGGCAGGTGCCTGACAGACCCAGGAGGGTGTGAAGCACCTGTCGGAGCCTTGAAAATTTGTAAATTCAGTCTTTCATTACCGTTGTCAACTATTACCATGGAGTTTCAAGAAGCAAAGGACAAGTTTATTCAGGCCTGGGGCACATTGGGTACCGACTGGGGTGTCAACCGCACCATGGCCCAGATACATGCCTTATTGCTCATCAGCCCTGAGTCACTTTGCGCTGAAGACATCATGGAAGAGTTGAAGATCTCCCGTGGTAATGCCAATATGAACATTCGTGCCCTTATGAGTTGGGGCCTTGTCAAAAAAGAACTCAGACCCGGCGAACGAAAGGAATTTTTCTTTGCGGAAAAGAATATGATGGAGGTAGTGAAAAAGATTGTCTCCCAACGCAAGAAAAAAGAACTCGAGCCCATGCTGCAGGCCCTGGAAGAAGTAAGTAACTCTCAAGGTGAAAGCGAAGAAGCAAAAGAGTTTTCCAAAGTCGTCCGCGACATTCATCTTTTTTCCCAAAAAGCGAACTCCACGCTTGATACCTTGATAGAGTCGGACGCCAACTGGCTGATAGGGTCTTTTTTTAAGACGATGAAGTAGGAGGGGAGTTTTTC
>JAGQWW010000479.1 GCA_020436955.1 Saprospiraceae bacterium
GGTCGCTTTCTAAGACACCTGAATAAAAGTGACGGGCTGCAAGCCAATGAATTTGGATATGAAACCTTTGCCCAAAGCAAATATTCAGGTCAGCTGTACTTTGGAGGTAATAATGGTTTTAATATCATCAATCCGGCCAATGTACCAATTGACACCTGCCCTCCTAATGTGCAAATTTCAGAGATCCTGTTGTTGACCGGCAACAAGATGGTGAGCCAATTAGATGTTGTGGCAGCAAACGGAATGTTACCTATCAAACCATTTCAAAAAGTACTAACTGTCAGATTTGCAGGACTCGATTTTGAAAGTCCGCTAAGAAATCAGTTTTCCTGTAAACTGGAAGGATTTGATGATGATTGGAGGATGCTTGGCACCAAGGACGAAATCACCTATACTAATCTTGATCCTGGCGATTATGTATTGCAGGTAAAATCGAGTAATAAGGATGGCATTTGGAGTCGGGTCCCGGCAACAATGGCGATTACTGTATATCCACCCTGGTGGGAGACCTGGTGGGCCTGGATTCTTTACACTTTACTGATTGCAGCTGTTGTCGTCTCCATCTATCAGTATCAATTGAGCCACCAGCGTGCTCAGGCAGAGGCCCAAAAAATAAGGGAGCTGGACAAAATGAAATCCCGGCTTTATACCAATATTACCCATGAATTCAGAACGCCTTTGACAGTCATCACAGCGATGAGTGACCTGATAGAAAAGCCGGAAAAGTCGAAGGAGCTCATCCAACGCAATGCAGATAGTCTGCTGAGATTGGTAAACCAGTTGCTGGATTTATCCAAGGTAGAGTCCGGTCATTTGAAGTTGAATATGATCCAAGCGGATGTAGTACCTTTTGTACAATATCTAACTGAGTCTTTTAATTCATACGCAGCCAATAAAAACATCAATCTGGTTACCTACATGGAATCAGAAGTGCTCATCATGGACTTTGATGAGTATAAGCTGCATAGTATTATTTCCAACCTCTTGTCCAATGCCGTTAAGTTTACGCCGGAAGGCGGTAAGATTATTCTTCATTTAAAAGAGGTGGCCGGTAAAATGGTAATCAAAGTGAAGGATACAGGAATTGGAATTCCGGAAGATAAATTGCCGCTGATTTTTGATCAGTTTTATCAGGTTGACGATTCTTCCACCAGGAAAGGGGAAGGAACAGGTATTGGGTTGACCCTGACCAAGGAGTTGATTGAACTAATGAAGGGAACCATAACCGTAAAAAGTCAACCGGGAGGAGGAACAGAATTTAAGGTAGCCTTACCCATTACAAGAGAAGCTCGGTTGGGAGAGATTACCAAAGTCCAAATCAGCCCAAATCTTCCACCGCCCGACAAAATGGAAGAAGCAGATTTTTCACTCAATGCGAAGCTTCCCATTTTACTTCTTATTGAGGACAATGCGGATGTTGCAACTTATCTCCAGATCTGGTTAAAAGGAAAATATGAAGTGTTACATGCCCGCAACGGAGCACTAGGCATCAAGATGGCAAAAGAAGTGATTCCAGACGTTGTCATTACCGACGTGATGATGCCTGAGAAAGACGGATTTGAGGTTTGCCGAACACTGAAAAATGATGAAACAACAAGCCATGTTCCCATCATCGTCCTGACAGCGAAAACCGATGATGCTTCCAGGATAGAAGGCCTGGAGCGAGGAGCTGACGCCTACCTTTCCAAACCATTCATCAAAAAGGAATTATTAGTCCGTTTGCAAAGCCTCATTGACTTGCGTAAAAAACTACAGGCCAGGTATAGCCAACCACAATCTGTTGATTCAGGTCAAGTGGCAAGTTTGGAAGATCAGTTTCTTCAAAAAGTCCTCGAGGCAATCGATAAAAACCTTTCTGATACTGATTTTAGTAATGCCAATTTAGCCAGCTTATTGCACCTCAGCGAATCCCAGCTTTTTAGAAAACTAAAAGCACTTACCGGAAAATCAACTGCTATTTACATCCGCAGTTATCGATTAGCAAAAGGGAAAGAATTGTTGGAAAAGACCTCTTTAACCGTATCAGAAATTGCCTATGAAGTTGGTTTTTCCGACCCGGCCTATTTTTCCAGAACATTCTCCTCAGAATTTGGACTTTCGCCCAATGCAATTCGCAAATAATTGATTATCAATCGACTAAACATCCTATTGCAACATCTTTGCAATTATAGTCCAAGCCACTTTTCTAAAGGAACAAGAATAATCCAAGCATTTGATAAATAAGTGAAAGAGCGGTCATTTGTTCTTAGCCATATTTGTATGCACTCACTAAAGGATGTAAGAACAAAATAAAAGTAGTTTCAGATGTGTAATGAGATAGCCAAGCCAATCGGGAAGTCCCTTTCCGGGATTTCGATCATTTTTACTTTTTGTTTATTCTCTTTTTCTGCCCTAGCGCAGACCACCTGGACCGGTGCCGTAGATACAGACTGGCATACTGCGGGAAA
>JAGQWW010000480.1 GCA_020436955.1 Saprospiraceae bacterium
CCATAGAATCATATCCAAAAAGGTCTGATTGGATAATACTCACCCATTCGCCTTCAAAGCTGTCCTTCCCAACAACCTCCCAATAGTAATAAGCCTCGCCTACAACATCTTCATCAGATACACTCCACCACCATTTAGCGCCGATCGGAGCCCATTCGGTAGTTTGAGCAGAAAGAATAGTTGAAAAAAATACAAGGAAAGAAAGAAATAGCAGTCGCATCATTGATTGTTTTAGTCTTTTCAAAGGTAAAGTTTCCATCCAACTATTTAGAGCTTTATAAACCTCTTGCCTTGCAGCCGTCAAATTTCAATCAAAACTATTTTTATAAAATTTATAATCATGAATTAATGATAATTCATTCATTTATATTTTAAAGTAAGTTTTTCATAAAATTTTATTTGTTTATTATCTTAGCTTGCATTATATACCTTAAACAAAACGAAAGACATGAGTACCAACAAAATTCTCATTGCCGGCTTGATCGGCGGAATCATCTTATTAGTTGCCGGTTTCATTTTTTATGGACTTGCTCTCACAGGCTTCTACGAAGCAAATATGGGGTCTGCTACCGGGGTAAATCGAGCTGAAGAAGACATGGTTTGGTGGGCTATGATTGTTGGACATTTGGCTGCAGGTCTGCTGCTAGCAATTATTTTCGGTAGATGGGCCAACATTTCTACATTGCAAACAGGATTTATTGCAGGTATGGTGATTGGCCTTTTGATGGGTGTAGCTTACAGTTTCATCACTTTTGCTACAACCAATGTTTACAACCTTACCATTACCATTGTAGATCCAATTGTCATGGCTGTCATGCATGGCCTGGGTGGCGCAGGAGTTGCCTGGTATCTTGGAAGGAATTAAATTTTCTACCTTTCAAAAATACATGGGTGCGCTAAGCTGCACCCATGTATTCCTTGACCTTAAATCAATCCTTCTCGAATCAAATCATGCAAATGCACCATGCCCACATATTTCCCGTTTTCAGCAACCAGAATCTGGGTAATGGAATACTTTCGCATCATCTCCAAGGCTTTTACTGCTAATGCATTTGCTTCGATATATTTCGGACCGGCTGTCATCAGGTCTTTTGCGCAATAATGACTGGCATCTTCTCCTTTTTCTAACATCCTCCTCAAATCGCCATCAGTTACGACTCCCAGCAGTGTATCAGCTTCATCGACAACGGCAGTAGCACCTAATCGCTTGGAAGTCATTTCAAGTATGGTTGCTCTCAAAGGCGCATCGGGAGATACTTTCGGTTTTTCATTCAAAGGATATAAATCGCTAACCCTCAAATACAATTGTTTGCCTAAAGAACCTCCCGGGTGAAACTGAGCGAAATCTTCTTTTGAAAATCCTTTCAAGGATAGCAAAGCGATAGCCAGTGCATCGCCCATCACAACTTGTGCGGTGGTACTTGCGGTTGGTGCAAGATTATTAGGATCAGCTTCTACCGACACGGGGGTATGCAATACAAAGTCAGCCTGTTTGCCCAGGTAACTTTCTTTATTGCTCACCATCGCAACCAGCGTATTGCCAAAATTCTTGACAAATGGCACCAGCACCTTGATTTCCGGTGTATCACCACTCTTTGACAGGCAAATCACCACATCATCGGGTCGTATCATGCCCAGGTCGCCATGAATGGCATCTGCTGCATGCATGAATAAGGCCGGAGTACCGGTAGAATTGAAAGTAGCAACAATTTTTTGGGCAATGATGGCACTCTTCCCGATACCGGTCAGAATCACCCTGCCATTTGATGCATAAATCTTTTGAACAACCGAGACAAACTCGTTGTTTATCGAGCCTTTGAGGGCATCTATAGTCGACGATTCTATGTCTATCGTCTGAAGCGCAGATTTAACAATTAAGTCTTCCAAATAATATTTGGTTTTAGTATCTTTGGCGGCTTTTAAAAAAAGACCCCCTGAAAAATAGCCTGAAATGGCAAAAACAACAGGACGAATGTAAAGGGATTGAAAATTTTTTTTAGTAAATTTAGACGAATTAATACCACTAGCTGCACTGTTTCCCCTTCACAGACCCTATTAACATAATCAGATTACAATTGTAGGGAAGGCGAGCCTAAAAATACGCTCGTTTTTTTACCTCCCTCCGCATAAAAGAATTTTTGAAAAGATTAGTATGGAACAATTATCCACAGTCGGCACCAGTACCGAACAACTCCAGGAAGCTTTACAACAATATTTTGGTTTTGATAAATTTAAAGGAAATCAGGAGACAATAGTTAGAAGTGTATTAGAAGGCAATGACACCTTTGTAATCATGCCTACCGGTGGTGGTAAATCACTTTGTTATCAATTGCCGGCACTTATGTTAGAAGGAGTAGCGCTCATCATCTCTCCTTTGATTGCCCTAATGAAAAATCAGGTAGACTCCATTCGTGGTTATAGTTCAAATGATGAAATAGCGCATTTT
>JAGQWW010000481.1 GCA_020436955.1 Saprospiraceae bacterium
GCGTATATTAACCAGGCTTCCCAATGGGATTTGTTTTCCATTGGAAGCAGTGATGTATATTTTTTTCAATGCTTCAGGGTCACTTCTCAACTCCCTTGGGTAACGAACTCTGATACTATATCGCTCTCTACCCTCTACGGTTGAAGTCATTGCCATACCACCAATTGCGGCCTGAATATGATTTTGTACTTCCAATATGGAAAGTCCGTAACGAGCTATCTTTTCCCGTTCGATATCTAAAAGCAGATAGGGTTTCCCGACTATTCGGTCTGCAAAAACTGCCGCTTCCTTGACGCCTTTCACGACCTTCAAATGTTTCTCCAGCTGTATTCCGAATTTTTCAATGGACTCCAGGTTTGGGCCTCTTACTTTTATACCCATAGGTGCCCGCATTCCAGTTTGTAACATCACCAGGCGGGTCTCAATAGGTTGTAATTTCGGAGCGGAAGTTACTCCGGGAAGTTTGGTGACTTTCACAATCTCATCCCAGATGTCATCCGGACTTTTGATATGATCTCGCCATTGTCTATAATATCTTCCATTCTCATCGGGAATCAGCTCGCCCTTATCATCGCGTTGATAATCACCATTTTCATATTTAAAGCGAAGGCGATGTCCATTCTCATCCGTCTTGTATTCAGGTTTGTAAAGAATGACATTCTCATACATTGACATCGGTGCCGGATCCAAGGCACTATTCACACGTCCTGCTTTTCCGACTACAGTTTTTACTTCCGGGATGGAGGTTACGGCCATATCAAGCAAGCGAACATTTTTAATATTTTCCTGCATGCCTGAGTGTGGCATTGAGGTTGGCATTAATAAGAAGGCTCCTTCATCCAGGGATGGCATAAATTCTTCTCCCGTATTTTTAAAAATGACAAATCCCTGGTAGACAATGAAGCCTACCACCAGCAAAAACAAGATTTTAAACCGAAGTAAAAACCGGAGGATGGTTTCGTAGAAATAAATGATTAAATAAAAGAAACCTAACAGCCCTCCAGCAATTAGTGTGATAAAGGCAAAGTTGGTAAGCTCATTTTTGTTAACACCCAGGGGCATCCAAACGGTAGCAAGTAGCCAACCTACGATAAGAGCATAAATTATATTGGTCCCTACGCTATACAATTTAGACCATTGATTTCCTATCCTTTGGTCAATCCAAACTTTTACCAGGCCAAGCAATCCTACCAGAGTAACTATTCCACCCAAGAAGGGGTTTGAAAAAATCCAAAGAAGTATCCCACCCAAGGCAGCCAGGATATTCAAAAGAACACTTCCGGTCTTATTTTTGGAGCGAAGGGAAAAGATGCTATGAGCCAAAGGGGGTATGATAGTAATAGCTACGATGATGGAAGCGATCAGTGCAAAGGTTTTCGTGTAGGCAAGTGGTTTAAATAATTTCCCTTCTGCAGCCTCCATAGTGAATACCGGAAGAAAGGAGATGACAGTTGTTGCGACAGCAGTAATGACCGCTGAAGCCACTTCTACCGTTGCTTCATAAATACTCTCCAGAAGGCTTTCACCGGGCGGCGCTTCTTCAATTCTTTTCACCATACTTTCTGTCAGCACGATACCCATGTCGACCATGGTACCAATAGCGATGGCGATACCGGAAAGCGCTACGATATTGGCATCGACTCCAAAGTAACGCATGGCTATAAAAACCATCAGTACTGCTATCGGTAAAGAACCGGATACCAGTATGGAAGACTTGAGATTAAACAACATCAAAATGATTACGATAATTGTAATAAGAATCTCAAGACTTAAAGCTTCTTCGAGTGTCCCCAGCGTTTCATTGATGAGTTCTGTGCGGTCATAAAAAGGAACAATGGATACTTTTGACCAGGTGCTATCTGCAAGATATTTCCCGGGTAGACCCGGTTCGATTTCTTTGATTTTGTCCTTTACATTGTTAATTACTTCCAATGGATTAGCACCATAGCGTGCAATGATAACCCCTCCTACTGCTTCTGCACCTGATTTATCCAACACTCCTCTTCTGGTGGCGGGTGCAATTTGAACATGAGCAATGTCTTTTATTAAAATGGGTACATTGTTACGTTCTACTACCGTTGTTTCTTCTATATCTCGCGTGTTTTCGACATAACCCAAACCTCGCACAAAATATTCAGCCAAATTGATTTCCATGGTTTGAGCGCCAACATCCAGGTTGCTCTTTTTGATGGCATTCATGACCTGGTCGAGGGTAATCCCATTTGCTTTCATGGCTTCCGGGTCGACATCAACCTGGTACTCTTTTACAAATCCTCCGATAGAAGCCACTTCTGACACGCCTTGTGCAGAAGAAAGTCCAAACCTGATGTAGTAGTCCTGAATAGTTCTCAGTTCATGAGGGTCCCAACCTCCGGTCACCTTTCCCTCTTTGTCTTTTCCTTCCAGTGTATACCAAAATATCTGTCCTAATGCAGTCGCATCAG
>JAGQWW010000482.1 GCA_020436955.1 Saprospiraceae bacterium
ATGTTGACAGGCTACCTTTCCCTAGGTAACCAGGGAACTTCCTATATCGAGACTTTCAGAGAGTTGCAATCCAAAATTGCTGCAAAGAGCAATGATCCGGCTTTGTTGGAAGACGTTAATAAATACGTTACCAACCTGGAATCTTCTAAAATGATGGCGCAGCGTACCGGTCCTATTCAGGTAGGCATGGAGGCTCCGGATATCAAATTGCCAAGTCCTGATGGCAAATACTACGCTTTATCTGACCTAAAAGGAAAGGTGGTATTGTTGGACTTCTGGGCAAGCTGGTGTGGACCTTGTAGAAGAGAAAATCCAAACGTGGTAAAAGTGTATGACAAATACAATAGCCAGGGCTTTGAAGTATTCAGTGTTTCATTGGATCGCCAGAATGGAAAAGACAAATGGATCAGCGCTATCAAAGCTGACAATTTGAAATGGCCTTACCATGTGAGTGACCTGCAGTTTTGGCAAAGTGCTCCTGCACAACTATATGGTGTAAACAGCATTCCAAGAACGTTTTTGATTGACAGAGAAGGCAAAATCGCTGCTGTTAATTTGCGTGGTGCACAGGCAATTGAAGATGCTTTAAAGAAGGCTTTATAAAATTTTAAGATTTTATTAAGAAAAAAGCGGAGTCGGTTTTTACCGGCTCCGCTTTTTTTTGTTAAAGTTTTAAAATGTAAGTCAGAATCAAATTTTAAAAAATACTTGTTTAAACAATCTTTTATTTTGAAAAAGGTATTGTTTAAAAATTTTTGATTGGAAATGACTGTATTTCGAGCCTTCTCAGGCGATTATACCTGAATTCAGGCAGTTTACTTATCTAAAATTTTATTTTACTTTTGTGTCGCAGTTACAAATTTGGCTTTCTAAAACGGTTAAAAATTTTTGAACATGCAGCGCATTTACGGTGGGTTAGTCCTACTATTATTATTGGTAGGAGGTACCACTCTTAACGCACAAACAGCAGCAAAAGACGACTTTTCTAGTTTGGCGGAGATTACAACCAGTTTACTGGACCTAGAGGCGGATGAAGATTGGTCGATCTATACCGATACTGAAAATCACATCCTATACGTTGACTTTGCGAAGTTAAACTTCAATCTCAACGATATTACCATACGCAATAAGGCAGGTGAGATTTTGTTCCAGGACCAACTATGGGACCTTCCTGTTGATACTATCTACGAATTGGATTTAGCGCCATTTGGAAAAGGTGCTTATTCTGTAGAGTTGCGTTCGTTTACTGATTCTGTTATCAGAGACGTTGAGGTAGAATAAACCTTTTTCACTTTTTACATTATTCCGATTGCACCTTGCTGCGCATAGGTTCGATCATTTTATCTATCGGATAATTTCCTTCTGAGAAGGCATAGGTCTTTCCACCTTTGGTAATTATCAATAATCTCTTTGTTTCCGATCCTGGCTTAAAGCCTGTAAAAGGCGAGGTCTTCCTGTCTAAATAAATCACCACATCCTTTACTTCATCAAATGGAATGGTACCATAAGCGGTTTCAAATGCCGTCTCGGTAATGGTGACTTTTCCGATTCTTTCTCCCAGGTAAAAATTCATACCGGCTATACCCAGTCCGATCAGCAATCCGAAAAAGGCCAACATGGCCCAGAGTTGTTTGTATTTTGAAAGGGATTTACTTTTTCTGACATACAGCCAGGTGGCGCCAATACATACAATCAGAATACCATAAAATATGATGGCGTCAGAAGCGAGGGATGTTAACGGTTCGAATACCATGTCAAGGCAATTTTTCTACTGAAGCAAGTATGTTTTTAATGAGGTTTTCCACCTCAGCAGCCGGGTCCTTACTGAATGTACCATTGGCCCTGTTTGCCAGGATGGCATTGCAGGAACAGGCCCTGTGACCCAAAATGGAAGCCATTCCAAAAATACCGGAGGTCTCCATTTCAAAATTGGTCATACGTTTACCCTTGTACCGGAAAGAAGCCAATTTAGGAATGAGATCCGGCTGGGAAATCCCGGCTCTGAGTTCTCTTCCTTGTGGGCCATAAAATCCGGCGCATGTAGCTGTAATACCCTCAACGTATTTTTCATCAAAAAGCTCACGAAAGAGGCCTTCATCTGCAGTAAAATAATAGGGCCTGATAGGAAAATCAGTTCCGATATGTCCTTCGAATGCCGCTAAAAAGTCTTTTTGTTCTTCCGTCTTTTCATAATTGTAAAAGCCCATCAAAGCATCGAGACCAACCACAGCTTTACTCAATACAAGAGAGCCTACTTCAATATCTTCCTGAAAGGTACCCGAAGTGCCGACTCTGATGAGATTTAAACTGACAGGATTATCCTTTACCGCCCTTGTTTCCAGGTCCACATTGAACAAGGTATCGAGTTCATTGATTACTATATCGATGTTGTCCGTTCCGATGCCGGTAGAAAGTACCGAAACCGGTTTATTGCCAAT
>JAGQWW010000483.1 GCA_020436955.1 Saprospiraceae bacterium
GCCAACCTGGAGTCAGAAGCGCTTTTTAAATATGAATCCGGTAAAAAGGATCCGGCTCTTGAAGAACAATCGACCATCATCGATCAAAAAAACCGCATTCAATGGATGGGTATAGGGTTGATTGGCTTTTTACTTTTGTTTATCGGAACGCTTATCTTTTATTATCGACGCAATCAGCAAATTACCCGTGACTTAAAAGTAAAAAATCAGGAAAATGAATTGTTGCTAAAGGAAATCCATCACCGGGTAAAAAACAACCTTCAAACCATTTCCAGTTTGCTAAGTTTGCAATCAGAAAGCATCAGTGATAAAACAGCCCTGGATGCGGTCCAGGAAAGTAAAAACAGGGTTGCCTCGATGGCACTCATCCACCAAAAACTGTATCAGGGTGACAATCTAGCAGCCATTGAAATGCGTGATTATTTTGAAACGATTGGAAAAGCCATCAAGGATAGTTTTGGTGAAAAAGCAAAGAATATATCATTTGTAGTAGACATGTCAACGATTGAATTAGATGTAGACACAGCCATTCCCATCGGCCTCATAACCAATGAATTGGTGACTAATTCGCTCAAACATGCATTCCCGGATAGTACAGAAGGCCAAATATCCATCCAACTTAAAAAAGGCGACAATGGCTTGCTCCAACTTCAAATTGAAGACAATGGTCAGCCTAAACCCGCGCATCAGGATCAGCAAAGCTCAGGTGGATTTGGAACACTTTTGATTCAGTTATTGACCACACAACTAGGTGGAAACCTGCACAAATCAACAGAAGGAGGCACCTCCACCATCATCGAATTTCCCATACAAGAGAAGTCAGCAGCGTAATACAAAGTACAATGGCACCAATTAGCACACCTAAGATTTTGATGGTAGAGGATGACATGATCATAGCTGCAGATATCTCCATGCATCTTACGAAATTGGGTTACCAGGTCATTGGTATCCATACCCAGGCTGAGGCTGCCATTCAGGTAATCGAAAGTAATCGACCAGATATCATTTTGATGGACATTGTACTGTCCGGTAAAATGAATGGTATCCAAGCGGCGCATGTTATTTTGGAAAATCACAAAGTACCGGTAGTATTTCTTACCTCTAACTCGGATGATGCGACCTTTCAACAAGCAATAGCCGCAAAACCATACGCCTTTATTGCCAAGCCTTTTCAAAAATCAGATCTTGAACGCACGCTGCAGCTCACCCTACAACGGATTGCTGCTGAACAGGAAACTGAACCAACTGCCCCATCGGATGACCATATTTCCACGATGAATGACCGGCTTTTTATCCGTCATAAGGATCAATTGGTAAAAGTGCTTTTTTCAGAAATCCTTTTTGCGGAAGCAGATCGAAACTATTGTAAAATCCATACCGATGGTCAGTGTTATCTGCAGTCCGTTCCACTGGGAAACATTGAGGCTCAACTTCCTGCTGAGATGTTTGTCCGGGTTCACCGTTCCTATGTGGTCAATTTGCAAAAAATAGATGCTATCAGTGAATACCACGAATACCTCTCCATCCAAAATCATCAGATACCTATCGCACGGAGGGCAAAAGCTGAAGTGGTTAAACGCTTAAAAATGATTTAACCTTCCCATTTATTGGTTTTAATTTCTTTCCAAAACCACTCGGACATAAATTCATACCATTGGAAAGGTCGCCCCATCTTTCCTGTTTCATGCCTTTACCTTGCACCTATTCGATGTCGCCTACAACATGAACTAAAATGCGGGTATACGGACTTCCTAAAATTCTTATCCTGGAAAGCCAAATGATCGTAGCTGCAGATGTAGCCATCCAGCTGCACAAGTTTGGTTTTGAATTAATTGGTATCAACCAGCGTATGAGTGATGCCATCCTTTCAATTGAATTGCATCGTCCTGACATCATTGTAATGAATCTGGCACCTGGCAGCTCGACAGGGGGTATTTACACTGCCAAGATGCTTTCAGAAAAGTTTAGGATACCGTTAGTTTTTATAAGTGCGCAAACGGACCGGTCCTTTTTACAACAATTGATCCCGCTAAATCCCTATGCTTTGATTACCAAACCCTTTTCATCAGCCGACTTACACCGCGGCTTGCAGACTACACTGCATAGAATGATAGCGGAAGGTCTTTGGCCAAAAAGCGCATAGAACGCTATCCTTTTCCATCTTTTTGCCGCTAGGTTTTCGCACCAAACCATTTGGACAGTAGAGAGCACCATTCGGACAATAGCCTTAACGAAGGTTGGATTAGCTGCTACTTTTGAAAAGACATTAGGATTTTTTCAAATAAAACAAAAAGGCAAGGAAAGTTTCCCTGGTCAATTTTTTAGAAAGACAAATCCTCATTCAAACCTAAAAATTTACATCATGAAAAATCATCTTCAATCATTATTGCTGGTATTGCCTGCTCTGTTAATAGCTATGGTAGTGTCCGCACAATCTT
>JAGQWW010000484.1 GCA_020436955.1 Saprospiraceae bacterium
CTTCTTTTAAGCCAAAATTTTACCAGATGGGTCAAAGAACAGTCATAACCGGCACTGGGAGCTTTATACCTACGCTTACCAAAACAAATCGCGACTTTACGGTCCATGATTTCTATTCCGATAGTATGCAGCGCATTACTACTCCACCGGAAGAGGTAGCAAGAAAATTTCAGGAAATCACAGGTATTGAAGAAAGGCGTTATGCAAAAGAGGATCTGAATTCATCCGATATCGGAACGGAGGCTGCCAGGATTGCAATACAGGATTCAGGTGTGGATCCGGAGAGCCTGGATATGATCATTGTAGCCCACAATTTTGGCAACGTCGTTAAGCACACCATTCAAACTGATATTTTACCGGCACTGGCAAGTCGCATCAAGCACAATTTGGGAATTCACAATCCAAATTGCGTCGCTTATGATATCCTGTTTGGTTGTCCAGGATGGATCCAGGGTGTTATTCAGGCTGATGTTTATTTCAAAGCAGGCATGGCCAAGAAAGCGTTGGTAATTGGGACCGAAACTTTAAGCCGGGTTTTGGACAATTACGATAGAGACAGTATGATCTTCAGTGATGGTGCCGGTGCTTGTGTGGTAGAATCCAAGCCTGCGGAAGAGACTAACTCTGGCATTTTACATACCACGGTACAGAGTCATTGTAACCGTGAGGCTTTTTACCTGTATTTGGGCCCTTCCAATTTCCCTGGGTCAGACCCAAGGATCAGATATATTAAAATGCAAGGTAGAAAAGTGTACGAGTACGCCATGAAAAATGTACCGGTAGCCATGAAATCTTGTTTGGATGAATCAGGTACCAATATTTCTGAATTGAAAAAGGTATTCATTCACCAGGCCAATGAAAAGATGGATGAGGGCATCATCAAATTGATGTACCGGGCCTATGGCATGAAAGAAACACCGGAGCATATCATGCCAATGAGTATTCACAAATTGGGAAATAGTTCTGTAGCTACTGTGCCAACCTTATTTGACCTGGTGCGGAAAGGTAAGCTGGAAAATCATACTTTAGCATCCGGAGATGTGGTGCTTTTTGCTTCAGTTGGAGCAGGCATGAACATCAACGCTATTGCTTACCGGATTTAATCCGACTTAAATTTTAGCATTGTGTCCAAGCCAAAGGAAAAACATTTCGGCACCTACATTGACCGAAATTACAGGATCATTCGCCTGAGGTTTTTACAGGCATTCAAAGAGTGTGGTGTAGATATCACCACTGAACAATGGGTTATTTTGGATAGTCTGTATCATCATGAAGGCTTGTCTCAAACTGAGCTGGCTGCTATGTCATTCAAAGATGCGCCCACCACTTCTCGTATTATTGATCACCTTTGTCAAAAGGGTTTTGCTTCCCGTATTCGATCTGAAACCGACAGAAGAGCAGTTGTAGTCAATATTACGGATAAGGGGAAAACAACTTATGAGCATTTGTTGCCTTCTGTGAAAGATTTGAGGCAAATAGGATGGGAAGGGCTCTCAGAAGAGGATTACGAGTCTTTCCTTCGCATCATGAACCAGGTTTTCAAAAATTTCGGATCCTAAATGGGATTACCCTTTGATTTAAGTTGGACCAACTGGGCGCTGGCACTATTGGCTGCCTTCATTGTCGGACTTTCAAAATCAGGCATAAAAGGAATCGCCATTTTAGTTGTAATCCTTATGGCCCTGATTTTTGGAGGCAAATCTTCCACAGGTATTTTGCTACCCATGCTCATCGTCGGTGACATCTTCGCCGTCATTTATTATCACCGTCACACTCAATGGAATTATTTAAAAAAACTATTGCCCTGGATGATTCTTGGGGTATTGGCAGGTGTGTGGTTTGGTAATCAAATACCGGAAGCTGCTTTTAAAAAAACGATGGCTGTTATTGTTTTAATTACTGTAGCCATCATGTTTTGGTGGGATTTTAGAAAAGAAAAATCCATTCCCTCTCATTGGTCCTTTGCAGGCAGTATGGGACTTTCTGCCGGATTCACTACTATGGTTGGAAATTTGGCTGGCGCTTTTTCCAACTTGTATTTCCTGGCCATGCGTTTACCAAAGGTCCATTTTATTGGTACGGCTGCCTGGTTGTTTTTCATCATCAACCTCTTTAAATTTCCTTTCCATGTATGGGTTTGGGGTACCATTTCTCAAGAGTCCCTTTATCTTAATCTGACCTTGTTGCCCGCTACCGCCCTGGGACTCTTCACCGGTATTAAAATCGTCAAAAGGATCCCGGAAAAGCTGTTTAGACAACTTATTTTAGGTTTGACGGCGGTGGGTGCAATTGTGATGTTATTGGGGTAAAGGTGTGTTGCAGCGTCTACTTTTTGTAAATCTAGGGATTATAATCACCAAATTTGTATAAAAATGGGGATTAGGAAATTCCTGCCGCCTTTAAAAAGACCTACCATTCTGCTGATTATAC
>JAGQWW010000485.1 GCA_020436955.1 Saprospiraceae bacterium
ATTGATTGGAATCTCGCATGACAAGCGTATCAATTCGGATAAACTCTCCATTTTAAAAGCAGGCCTTGATGATTGTTACACTTTTCCAATTGATTGGGAAAGCCTGGCTGAAAGGATACACTTCCTGGGAAAATATAAATCCCAGTTTAATAAAGTGCTTAGTAAGGAAGAGAAGCTGAAGGAATATAGAATACCCCCCGCCAAAAGGTTTTTTGACATCGTGGTAGCAACCCTGACCTTGCTGGTTCTTTCACCCATCCTATTTTTAATAGGCTTGCTGATAAAACTGGAATCAAGAGGCCCGGTGATTTACAAAAGCAAACGTGTAGGAACTGGATATGACACATTCGATTTCCTAAAGTTTCGCTCTATGTACCCGGACGCTGACAAACGTCTTCAGGAATTAAAGCATTTAAACAAATACAGCAATAATGGAAGCGGAAGTGATGATGTCTTCCTCAAACTTGAAAATGACCCAAGGATTACCGGAATCGGAAAATTCATAAGAAAAACGAGTCTGGATGAGTTGCCGCAGTTATTTAATGTCCTTAAAGGAGATATGAGTATTGTAGGCAACAGACCGCTCCCCTTATATGAAGCACAATTGATGACCAGAGACCAATGGGCCAATCGATTCCTTGCCCCTGCCGGCATTACCGGTTTATGGCAAGTGGCAAAAGGAGGAAAGGATAATTTGAGTGTAGAAGAACGTGTAGGGTTGGACGTAAAATATGCAAGGGAAAGCTCTATGTGGCTGGACTTGCAGATTATGTGGAAGACGCTACCTGCCATGATTCAAAAAGGAGAATAAGAAACAAAAACTATATGCAACAACCGCTGGTATCGATTATTAGCGTTCATTTTAATGAGCCGGAGGCAACACAAGAGATGTTGGTCTCACTACGATCCTGCCGTTATAAGCGAAAAGAAATAATAGTGGTGGACAACGGTTCATCCAAAGGGAACATACAAAACCTGGTAAATGAATTTCAGGAGGTGCTTTTCTTGAAATCAAATAAAAACCTGGGTTTTGCCGGGGGTAACAACCTTGCATTACCCTTTATCAAAGGAGAGTATGTTTTCTTTTTAAATAATGATGCGATTGTTTCACCTGAAACCATTGAAAAACTGGTGGGCTTTTTAGAAACTACCCCCAAAGCAGGAATGGTTTCGCCCCTAATCTTCTTCCCCAAACAGGAGCAGGAAGAAAGGTTTAGAGTTCAATTTGCGGGAACCACAAGGGTGCATCCTATTACAGGAAGAAATGAAAGTATTGGAAAATATGGATTTGATTTTGGACAATTTAATCGCCCTCAGGAAATTCCTTATCCTCATGGCGCAGCTATGATGGTAAGAAAATCTATGATAGAGCAAATTGGATCCATGTCGGAAGATTTCTTTCTGTATTATGAAGAATTGGATTGGGCTTGCAGAGCAACGAGAAATGATTGGCAAATATGGTTGGAACCGGAAGCGAAGGTAATTCATCAGGAATCACTTGCAACAGGTGCGGACAGTGCTTTTAAGACCTATTACCTTGACAGAAGTCGAATCTTGTTTATGCAGCGCAATCAAAGCAAAATGAATTTCCTGGGATTTTTAGCCTTTTATCTCTTTTTGGTTTTTCCTAAGGATGTAATAAGAAATCTGCTTCGAAACAAATCAGACATTATTCGGGCAAAATGGAAAGCAATTGCGTGGAATTTGAACCACATTTTTGAAAAACAACAAATCGTTTCCCCCAAAAACGTAACCATAACGGCCTTACTCCCCCTAAGTAAGTCTTTTCATTTTAAAGCAAATGTAGAATGATCAGTATCATCAGCATAGCATGTTGGATAATAGGAGGAGTGTTCAGTTTTTTCCTGGTCTTTCCTTTTCTTACCATCCTAATAAGTAGGCTGGTAAAGGAAGAAAAACCGGAAATACCCGGCGAACATTCTTTTGATTTTGGTTGCATTATTACGGCTTACAAAAATGTCGAGATCACTGCTCCTTTGGTAGCTTCCCTTTTACATCAGCGATACTCAAACTTTCATATTTACCTCGTGGCGGACCATTGCAATGGACAATCTTTTGAAATTGAAGATGATCAGCTTACACTTTTGATTCCTGAACAGCCTCTAAATTTAAAAGCGAAATCCATCATCCATGGTATGGAAAACTATGTGAGGCCACATGACTATACCGTGATTTTTGATGCTGACAACCTGGCTCATCCTGACTTCCTGGCTACATTAAATGCTTATACCAACAAAGGCCATCAAGCCATCCAAGGGCAACGCACCGCAAAAAATCTGGACAGTAATTACGCAGCCATGGATGCACTGGGTGAATTTTACAAAAACTATATTGAAAGATATATTACTTATCTACTAGGCTCATCAGCCGTAATTAGCGGATCTGGAATGGCCGTTGAGAC
>JAGQWW010000486.1 GCA_020436955.1 Saprospiraceae bacterium
ATACGGCTTTGATAGAAAGATACCTGCAAGGGCAATTGTCACCATTTGACAATATGGCCTTTGAGTCTGCAGTGTCTACCAACAGGCTTTTGCGTAGAGAACTCTTTTTACACAAAAAAATACATCGGCTGACCTTGCTTTTAGGACGCTACATTTCTAAAAAGCGGGTGCGAAAAGCCAGTAAGGACTTTTTCCAAACAGAAACCGGAAGGGCCCTTTTAAAAAATATTCGTTCTTAAAATCTAAATCAATGGTTATGGCAGGATTAATTCCTATGGTGTTGGACGACACCGGAAGGGGAGAGCGTGCATTTGATATTTACAGCCTCCTCCTCAAAGAAAGGATTGTATTTATTTCAGGACCTATCACCCAGTCGATGGCCAATACGGTGGTAGCGCAATTGCTCTATCTCAACAGCACAGCATCTAAAGCTCCGGTGCATGTTTACATACAATCTCCAGGTGGTGAGGTCTATGCCGGTCTGGCCATTTATGATACGATGAAAACCATGAAAGCGCCGGTTGCTACCTATTGCATCGGTTTTACTGGAAGTATGGGTACGTTTTTATTGAGTAGTGGCGAGCAAGGCCAGCGATATGCTCTGCCACATTCGACCATCCATATGCATCCGACCGGCGGGGGTGCAAGAGGGTACACCGAAGATGTCCGCATTGCTACGCGTGAACAAGAAAGGCTACAAGTGCAGCTTTTTCACCTGATGGGAAAACACTGCGGCAAGAGCTGGGAAGAGATCGAGGAGTTTTTTCTTCGGGACAAATTTCTAAACGCTATGGAAGCAAAATCCTTTGGATTGATCGACGAAGTATTAGGGTCAACTGAGGATGTGATAACACTTAATTTTCCTCCCCAGGAAATCATGTGGACCAGCCAGGAAGGGAAATGAGCGTAAAATATTGCTTATTAATTTGCAAAATGATGATTGTTCTTTTTGCCTTCTTCAATATTCAATACATTGGTTTTTCACTCGAAAAATGAACCAATGAAATACGAATGGCGAAAAGCAGAAAAAGACCTATACCTTCCAAAGGCTACTCCGGCTCTGGTCCAATTGCCTGCCTTCAAATTTTTCACTATCAAGGGAGAGGGTAATCCCAACGACCCCGCTTTTGAAGGATACGTAGGGGCCTTGTACGCGCTTTCATATGCAGTACGAATGAGTCACAAAAAAGGCCTGGCACCGGAAGGCTATTTTGAATACACGGTGTATCCTTTAGAAGGCGTTTGGGACATCACAGACGAAGCAAAAAAGGTTTTTGATGGAAAGCTCAACAAAGATGAGCTGGTTTTCCATCTCATGATCCGCCAGCCGGATTTTGTAAATGCAGACTTTTTTGAAAAAATGAAGGCTCGAACTATGGAGGGAAACACTAATCCATTAGTAGAGAATGTCCAATTTGAAGTCCTGGAAGAAGGGCCTTGTGTACAAATGCTGCACCTGGGAAGTTACGACGATGAACCAGCCAGCTTTGAAAAAATGGAAGCCTGGGCCGAAGCAAACGGTTGGACCAGAATTTCAAAATTGCATCGTGAAATTTACCTGACCGACCCAAGGAAGACGGCACCCGAAAAACTTAAAACCGTGCTTCGATTTAAGGTCAGAAGGGCTTAATTTTTTATATTGTAGGACAATTTCAAAAAACTAAAAAACTAAAACGATGCGAAATCTTATTGTCCTTGTCTTATTATCCCTTTTATTAAGCCCTTCTTGTAAAAAGTCAGGTGATGATTTCCAATTCAGGAGTCAGCCTGATGAGCCGGAAGATATTCCAATTGATGTTGATAAGGATGGAGAAGCAGATTTTTATATCCTGTATAAGACAGCTGTAAGTCAAGGGGATTTTGAGCCAATTCAGATGTATGGGGTGTTATATGTTGAAGGTGATAATGCAGTATTTGGTAAAGATGGAGAAAGGTCACTTTTTCTCAATGATTTTGAATCGATGGACTATTATGTTGAACCACCTTTTTATTGGTCTGAATCACCCTTCCCTAATGCTACACTAACAACACCCCTTGTTAGAATAGAAAGATACGATGGTCCGGATAAATGGCCTTTAATTTGGGAAATTGAATCAGATACTCCCAAAGATGAATATCTAATAGGTGTCAAAGTACGCGATTTAGGCGGATCAGAATTAATGGGCTATATCAAAATATCCATAGATGAGGTGAGTGGCCAGGTGACATTAATCGAGGCAGAGTTGTTGTAGTAAATAGGCTAAAAGGCCTGGCTATTCGTAATTTTCCTTCAACGTCGCGTCCTTCGCGTCCTTTGCGGTGAGAAATTTTTCACCGCTACGAGCGCAAAGGACGCTACGAATGTTGAATGGCATTTGGCTGTTAGCTTTTGGCCTTTGGCTTTTGGTGAAAAGGATAGAATACAAGAAAAATCAAGAT
>JAGQWW010000487.1 GCA_020436955.1 Saprospiraceae bacterium
CACCCAGATAGGTATCTGGTTTTTGGTGACATCCCAAATGGTCTCAGGCGTAAGAATTTTCAAGCCAGAAAATTCAAGCTCAGCATTATAGATATCATATGCTTTTGCTGCAACCATTTTATTACGACCACCTGCCAGACAAGCTAATGGAGGATTGACAATCCTTGTTTTGCTGTGCATCGGAAGTCTGTTCCATGGGCGCTGGGTAAGGTAGCGGAAAGCGGCCCTTATTTGATGCCATTCACCTTTTGCATCACGTACAAACATGACTCCGTCATCAAATTTGACAGCAGCATCCTTTTCAAATTGCTTGTATTCTACATAAAATACAGGCTCGCCCATGATGTCAGCCATCACCGCAGCATAGCCGGATGCCTCCATAGGATTTTTGTCATACACCACCGCCAATGCTCCTGGAAGTGCACCACGTTTTTTATGCAGTAAAGGTTTGAAGGTTCTTTCCATCAACAAGCGATAACCACCTTGTTCTTCGTGGTCCTCACGCAATGGCATACTTTTCTGGCCGGAAGGGCAGGAATTGTTTTCAATCACAACCATTTGGCGTCGTCCGCCGGCGGAAGTAACATTGATAAGATCTGCCCCGGCCCAGAGGAAATACTTCGGTTGGTAATTCAGTATTTCCTCCAGGGTCTCGGGCCGCACCTTTGGATGCAGGTGACAGTATCGATTGATGATGCGTTGTTGCTCCAGGTTAAGAAAGAAATTAACCATGGGGTGGATGGTAGCATTTAAAGCTTTCGGGTACCAATGATTATGCGCTTCAAAAGAACCGGGTTCTATTTGAATGGCAAATGACTTTTTCCCAGCTTCAGACATACTTTTTAAATTTCGAAGAACGGCTTCAGCCGACTTCATCGGGATTTTTAATTTGGTTAGGGCTCAATGCTTTCCTGAAAATAGCCCCAATTTTTCAAAGCCAAAACTGACTTATAGGCGGACTCATTTTCCAAAAATTCATTTAACTCTGCAATAATATCCTCCTGCAGCAAAAACCACAAGGGTTGGTCCACACTTTTTATACATCGCAAAGAATCTTTTAATTGTTCATCCCATTTTGCAGCATGATCCTCCAGATCTTTTCCCTGGATCATTTTTCTGCAATGTGGTTTATCACAAACCACCATCATGGGCTCTTCCATATTAAAAATGCCATATTCATCGGTAATTTCTTCACCAGGGTGAATATCGCGCAGGGTGATTTCAAATCCATACCCTGTACTCATGGTGTTACAATTGCAACAATGATTCACATATTTCGCAAAATCCCAACTAACGATTCGGTCTCCCTTTTCGTCGATGTAACTAAACTTCTCAACCTCAGCCTGCAATACCGGCGGCAAGGTTTTGAAATGTTCCGGTGTAAACGAAAGCTCCATAGGATCTTTCAGGTAAGTGATGGTTCCTTTCGGAATGAAACGTGTGGCAACAAGACCATACCCTACCACATCATTAATCCATTGAATGCGAGCATCTGGATGAAACATACGGTAAACTTTTAAATGGAAAGGAAATTAAAAAGGCATGACCGGGCGGGTTTTGAGCCAGCCGGTGATACTCATTCTTGCTCTGGTTGCAGGAATTACTTCATGCTCCAGTATATCACTTCTAAAACATACAAGTCGTCCGGCAATGGGATATACAACTTTGGTAGTTTCTGTCCCATCAGGTCCGGGTACATATAAATGGATAGCACCACCCTCTTCTGCTTTCCAGTTTTCATTAAGGTACATCACCATCGATATTTTTCTGCTATCATCCGTTTTAAAAGCGTCTAAGTGTCTTTTAAAAAAGGAACCTGGTTGATAGCGTGCAAAATGAAATTCATATTCAGACAGCGCCAAAAAGCATGTGCGGTTGAGGTACGACACAACACCATCTATTTTATGAAAAAGATTAACAATACCAGGATCGGTAGACTCCGGATCCAACCAGGAAATATGGTCATTGCGGATTTGTTTGTCCACATTAAAATTTTGCATATTCCCTATACCTGCGAGTTTGAAATCGCCGGCATCAAACTGGTCCGCTAATAATTGAGAAAGGCTACTAACTTCCACAGGAGAAAGAAAGTCATCAACAATGGCAAATGAATTTTCAGTAAGATCATCTACCAATTGATCCAGGATCGGGATCCCGGATGAGGACATAATTGCATTCATGCAAGCGAAGCATAAAATAGTGAAAAATCAATTTCAGCAGCACTGAGAAATCGAAAGATCCACCCCATATCATCTTCACTTACCAACTTTACGAATTCAGGCTCTTACACCTTGGTTTCGAAAAACCGATACAAAGTTGAATCAAAAAAATGAATAATGAATAAATATTTTTCGGAAGCTGTAAACTAAATAGAAATGAATAACAATTTTAAACAAAAACATACCTAAAATA
>JAGQWW010000488.1 GCA_020436955.1 Saprospiraceae bacterium
CCAAAACAAATGGCATCAAATCCATTTTCAAGGGCAGCAAGACTGTTTTCCAAAGCGGTACGCGTTGGATTTTGGGTCCTTGCATATTCGTAACCTTTGTGAACACCCGGAGCTTCCTGGGCATAGGTAGAGGTCTGGTAAATTGGTGTCATTACCGCTCCGGTAGTTGGGTCCGGCTCAACACCTGCATGAATAGCTTTGGTTGCAAATTTATGCTCTTTCATTCTATGACTTTTATCTTGATTGTTTGATTAGCTCGCAAAGGTAATTTTCCTTCCAGAACCTTGCCGAACTTTGAGTAGGATTTTTTGGATTTGGGGGATTAGAGGATTTTCTTTAGCTGCGCTAAAGGTTGATTTTTTTTAAATGGCGTTGCCATTTTGGGATTTTGTGGGAGTTTGCAGGTGGGTTATTGGGAAGGGGAAATATGTTAAGTCGAACATCAATATGCTTCCCAAAATTTTTTCTGGTGTTGCTGAAAGGCACCAATAATCAGGATTTTTTGGATTAGAGGATTTTTTTGGAAGGTGGGATGAATTTCAGATAGGAGAAAGAGAAAGTCTGGAGGTATTAGAGACATTAAAAGTAGAAAAGCAGTGGGCCTCAATGAGAGAAAAAACCACTGCTTTTTTTGGGACGAACTACATCATAAGTGTTTCTGCAATATCCTTAACCGGGTCACTGGTGTCGGCGTTTTCACAGCCTCCTACTGAGCAGGAGCAGAAAACTGCTCCGGAATTTGTTACTTCTTCGTCGCAGGTAGAGCAGGTCATTAACCAACAATCTACGAATCCTGAAGGGCGGGAAAAGTCAGCACTAAGGCCACCTTTTACTTGTTTGAGTGGAATGTAGCGATTAAATTTTCCTTCTTTTGCCTTGACTTCCTGTACCAGAAAAAAGGAGGATTTGTCTTTGGAGTGAATTAGCCTAAAACTAGTGATGGTTAATCCACCTGGAGTCTTTTTGTTGAGTGCCTCCACTCTTAGTTGGTAATTTCCTTTTGAGCCTGTAGCTACCAATCGGTCTGTTGAAATATTTGAGGAAGTAGGCATTGCAAAAGCCATTAAAAGGCTACCTGCCAGGAAAAGGAATCCGAATAATACAATTTTTCGCATCTTTTTTGATTTAAGTAATTAAACAAATGGGGTTAGGTTAAATGTCGATTTCCAGAATTCTAGAATGTTCAATTACTCAAATGTAGAAGGGTAGGGTAGGTCTTTTGTCAACCGAACGGGTGATTTTATGAGCCGGAAAGCACTAATCGTTTCATATAAAATTCCATTCTTTTTGAAATGATTTCTACGGTGGTTCCGGGAAGGTTTTCTTTGGCTTCCATTACGATTTCGGGTTCGAATATTTTTTTTCCGGCTTTGCTTAGAATCAATTTTTCTAATTCCAATATCAGGATGGTTTTTTCCATATCATCTTTCCTACTATCACTTCTAAGAGCCAAAGCTGCTTGGTGACATGCCTTTTTAAACGTTGGGTTGTTTTGAGCTTGAAGACTTATCATGGAAACAAAACCGTTGATCAGTTGGTCCCGATCAGGTGATTGTGCCTGAATAGTAGTATTCGAGGCAAAGCAGAAAAACGATAGTAATAAAATTTGTAAAGTTAGTTTCATTTGATTTTTTACTCCATTAGTAAAGTTCGTATCAGTGCAATGGTTTCTGAGCGTGTATGACAGTCCAATTTGTCATAGATCCTTTGCACATGGGTTTTTATCGTACTCAGACTGAGGAAATGTTTTTCGGTTATTTGCCTGTTGGTCTTTCCGTCATACATGTCCACCAAGATTTCAAATTCTTTTGGTGTAAGGTCAACTACCAGTTTTTGATTTATAATCTCACGGGTAAATCGTTTGGGACGATGCTGCCTTGCATAATTGGCAATGGCAATTTCAATGGAGGTAAATAAATCTGCTTCATCAAAAGGCTTCACAATGTATCCCATCGGGTGGGTTTCCTTTGCCTGCTGCAATACCTGGGCAGAAGAATAGGAGGTTAAGTAAATGAAGGGTACATCATAGTGATTGTATAATCTTTCCGCTATGATAAAGCCATCCATGTTATTCCCTAAATTGATGTCGACCAGTGCAATGTCAGGTTTGCTTTTTTCAAGGGCCTTGAATGCAGCTTTTGCATTGTGCGCAATAGCAAAAACGCTGTAATCCATGTCTTCGAGGAATCCTTGAATGTCACTGGCAATCAACGGGTCATCTTCTATTATTAAAACACTAATTTCAGACATCACCGCTCGTTTTAGGTATGGTAATGATGAATTGAGTACCTGATTCGACGCTTGGTACTTTTATGGTAGCCTCCAATTTGGTTACAAGTGCCCTGATAAGCTGGAATCCCATGTTGCCGTCTTCTTCGATATTGAAATCAGGAGGCATG
>JAGQWW010000048.1 GCA_020436955.1 Saprospiraceae bacterium
CGATACGGACAATTGTCTGAGTTTAAATGACGGTTTATCGTCAGCTGTTATTTGTGCTCCGGGAAATATTTTTTCTTATCAGACTCAGATTGAAGGAGTGGAAGATTTTCATCTTTTACCGGATGTTCAAAGTGTTGATGCCGGGCTGGATTCGATTCTGGTCGCCTTGAATAGTCAATATGATTTGGACCGTAGGGAAAGAATCATTGGATTAAGTACAGATATTGGCTGTTTTGAACAAAACGTTCAATTACCTTCCATACCATATTTTAAGTTTTCCCCAAGCTCTCAGACTGCTTGTGCCGGGGATTCCCTAAGCTTTAAGGTTTTGGTTGGTAATAATAATCAGTACAGTATTCAATGGAAGCATAATGGGATCATTTTACAGGAATCATTAGATACAGCAATCCTGCTCCAAAATATTGGTTCTAACAGCCAGGGTATATATCAAGTTACAATATTTGGTGAAGGGGACACTATCAAAGGCGCTCCATTTTCCTTGAATATCCAACCTGAGCCGATTTTTTTTGGAAAAATTTTCCTTCCGGATACAGCATTTTGTCCGGTTGATTCGATTATTATCTATACAGGAAGTTCGGATAATAATAATGTCAGGGGAGAATTTTCAATTGAGATCAACGATGATACCATTCTGCAACTAGACCAAGACACAATTATTCTTCAGTTTTTACCTGGAAAATATGATGTGACCTTAAAGGTCGATTATACGTCTGAATGTGGGAGATTTTTTTCAATAGAGAAAGAAGTTGTTCACTTCACCGTTGCACCGGATAGTATTCCTCCGCTTACAATTTCAGGACCGGACACTTCTTTTTGTGAAGGCACTTTAGTTTCTTTTTTGCCTGGTAACCAGGAAATAATAGATAGTTCACAATTACTATGGTTTATTAATGGTGAACTAATTCAAGAAAATAGGCTTTTACTAGAAACCAACAGATTAAAGGACGGAGACCAAATTTTCTATAAATGGATATGTATAGATTGTATCTGTGTACCTCAGAGTCAAAATTTCTTTTCTGATACAATTACGGTACAAGTAGAAGATTGCATTTCACAAGTGGATGAAAAAAACGAAAAGTCACAAGTTTACAAGGTATATCCGAATCCAGGGTCAGGAACCATTAAAATAAACACCTCATTTGAGGTTTCAAACATAAAATTATTCAATTTGTCTGGTAACAAAGTTTTTGAAAAGGGCATTTTGGACCAAAAAGGGGTAATTTCCGTATCAATTAGAGACATCCAGGAAGGATTGTACCTATTATTTATACAATCAGATAAAGATGTTTTCCAGGAATGGATATACATCAGCAATTAAATATATAAGGAACTAATAGTGTTTAACTAAAGTCCTTTAACTTTACGGTATTAAACACATTTGGTAATCTTAGATAGAAAAAATTTTTAATTTGCTGCTTTTTTAATGTATTTGGCTTGAATTTAGTGGTAAACATTTGAGAATCAGCGAATTTTAACCAAAAACCAAATCATTTTGAGGTATAGATTTTTACTCCCTGCTTTGCTCCTCTATTTTGTGAAACCGGCTTTTGGTCAGGATATTCACTTCACCCAGTTTTACAACACCCCTCAAGTCATCTCACCGGGTTTAACTGGAATTTTTGATGGAGATCAACGGTTCATTGGTGCCTATCGTGGGCAATGGTATGAAGCCAATGCACCTTATTCTACTTTCTTTGGCATGTTTGACCAAAAGATTTACTCACCTAAAGTGAAGAAAGGATTCTTTGGAGTAGGTGGAATGCTTGGTAATGACCGCGCCGGTGATGGTAACCTGTCATTGCTACAACTTCAACTGAATGGATCCTATACTTATCCGATAGATAAAGAAAATCTTTTAACTGGTGGTTTAATGTTAGGTGTGGGTCAGCGTTCTTTTGAGTTTTCAAAATTGCGTTGGAATAACCAATACAATGGCGATTTATTTGATCCAAACCTGGATCCTGGTGAGGACTTTGATGATAATGGCTTTTTGTATGGTGATGTAGGTGTAGGATTGAATTACCGTGCTCAGAAGCTCGGAAGAAGATCTTCTATTGACGTTGGTTTGTCCTATATGCACTTTAACAAGCCTAAACAGACCTTTGCTAATCAGCAGGGTAGTTCGGTGCTACAACCAAGAACCTCCATTTATCTTATCCAGCAATTGCAAATTGCTGACAAAATTGATGTTTACTGGAACGGATTAGCTCAGTTACAAGACAAGTATTTTGAAGGTATTGCCGGTTTTGGAGGACGCTACCATTTAAATCAAAAGAGAGGAAAAGAACTTGCAGTTCAGGCAGGCGTTGCCTACCGTTTTAATGCTATTGGTGATGCAGCTATTACCAATTTTGAAGTGCATTACCAGTATTGGAGACTGGGCCTCAGTTACGATATTAATGTGTCAGACTTTAGAGCAGCTACTAACAGAAATGGTGGTCCTGAAGTTACTATCCGTTATGTGATTCACAAAGTGAAGCCAATTCCTTTGTTTAGGGTTTGCCCGATCATATAACCGGAACAACACATCTACCCCTGAATATTCAAACACTATATGCCGGGTCCACCCAATTTGGTTGTACAGGCAAAACACTGTAAAGGAACAGTATAATGAAATACCAAAAATTCATCCCCCTTTTATTTCTTCTGTTTCTGACCACTTTAACGATTGGTCAAACGCGCAAACAATATTTAAAAGCAGCTGAAGAAGCTTACAATCAAGAGAGTTATTACGCTGCACTTAAATATTATGAAGAAGCCCTTGATTTTGATTCCCTTCAAACCGATGTTTGGTACCAATATGGTATGGCGGCAAGTAAGTTCAATGCCTTAAGCCTTGCAGAAAAAGCCTTTAAGGAGGTTAAGAATTTGGACGAAGCCAATAAGTTTCCCATGACCAATGTCGAATTGGCTCAGATTTTAAAAAAGAAGGGAAATTATGGTGATGCAATAGGGTATTTTCAAAATGCCCTCGCTGATTCATCTATTGTAGATCCGGGAGTAAAGGAAGAATGTCAAAATGAAATCACATATTGTGAATGGGCATTAGAAGTTGTCGCTAATCCGGATACCAATATTGAAATCGACCACTATGGAGAAGGTATCAATACTCCCTTTTCAGAATTTGGTGCCATATCAAAACAGGAGGATATGTTTTACACCTCTTACAGTTTTGTACATGAAAACGATGATCATATCCCGGTAAGGCAATACAACAAAATTTTGCTTTCCAAGGATGGGCAACCCGGCCAGTTATGGGAAGATATTAATTCGAATACAAGACATACAGCTCATACTACTTTTACATCGAATGATTCTACAGTATTTTTCACCTATTGTGATTATATCAGTGATGCAGAAATTCGCTGTGATATTTATAAAAGAACCTTAGACAGTTTAGGAAGCTGGAGTAAACCGGAAAAATTACCTGATTCTATCAATGTAGCAGGTTTTACCAACACCGAACCACAGGTCTCAAAGATGACCGAGGAAGGTGAAGAGTGGTTGTTTTTTGTTTCTAACCGTCCAGGAGGAAAAGGAGGAAAAGACATTTATTATTCGGTTATAAATCCTGATGGTTCCTTAGCGCCTCCGGTTAATCTTGAGGCTATTAACACAGAAGGAGATGACCTTACTCCATTTTTCCATTACCGCACCCAAACCTTTTATTTCAGTAATGACACAAGAAAAGGACTTGGTGGATTTGATATTTTCAAAACGGTGAAAACAGAAGATGGATGGGGAGAAATAGAACATACGGGATATCCACTAAATAGTAGTTTGGATGATTTGCATTACAAATTAAGTCCTGGTGGAGCAAGAGCTTTAATGGCATCCAATCGTTTGGGCAGTACTTTCCTGGAAAAAGAAAAGGAATCCTGTTGTCATGATATCTATCGTGTAGAATCAATTCTGGTTGAATTTTTGGCGCTTACTTTCGATGATTGGACAAAAGAACCATTAGAAGGTGTCACGGTAACCTTACAAAGAATCAGCAGACCTAAATCAGATCCTGAAACGCAGTTTAATCCAAATGGAAATGATTTTCCATTTGCACCGGAAAGAAGACACGTATATGTCGTAACTGCAGACAGGGATGGATATCATCCTTATAGGGATACACTTTATTTGGACAGAGAACCATTGTTGGATGAGGTTTCAATCGTAAAGGAAATTTACATGGAACCAACTACGGTTGATTTAACCGTGTTGACATTTGATGATTATACCAAGCAAGGTTTAATAGATGCAACGGTCCAATTATTTGAATATGATGGAACAAACAGGACATTGGTTGAAGAAAAGGTCAATCCAATCGGTAACGATTTTTCTTTTAAACTTAAACCAGGTAAATCTTATATCATCAGAGGTTCAAAGTCTGGATATGAGCATGATTTAGATACAATCCCCTTTATTGATCCAACGGTAAAGGAAAACAGAAGTATTGAGAGAGAGCTTTATTTAAATCCGCTTATCATTGCCAAGTTCCTTCCGATTCTACTATATTTTGACAATGACGAACCGGACAATAACACCTGGGCAACCACAACGGATAAGCATTATCTTGAGACATGGGAAACGTACTATGCGAGAAAAGAAAGGTTCCTGGATGAATTTGGACGAGGACTTTCCCAACAGAAGAAATTCCTGGTCACCCAACGACTGGATGGTTTCTTTGAGCGTGAAGTGAAAAGTGGCGGAGAGGCATTGCAGACCTTTACAGACTTGTTGTATGAGTTCTTAAAACAAGGCAATAGCCTTGAGATAGTGCTTAGAGGATTTACAAGTCCGCGTGCAGCGTCTGACTACAATGAAAAATTATCGCAAAGACGTATTGTAAGTGTTAGAAATCATTTTGAAAATTATAAAGATGGTTTGCTTAAGCCATTCCTGGAAGATGGCAGGTTGAAAATTTTGGAAAAACCATATGGTGAATCCAAAGCTAAGAATGATGTGAGTGATAAATTGGATGATGTAAGAAATTCAATTTACGGGGTGCCTGCTTCATTAGAACGAAGAGTGGAAATTATTGATGTTAAGCAAGCTGATGATCTATAACCCCCAAAAGATTTTTTTGAAAATTTTGTGAAAAAAGAACCAGCTCCAATATGAAATTTGACAGCTTATTATCTCAAAAAAATTGGTTACTAGTCTTGTTTTTAGTTTTAGCAGGACCGGTTTCTATGTACGCAACCCACATTATCGGTGGTTCTATCAGATACAGATGCCTGGGTAATAACAATTATGAAATAACCCTTCGTGTATATCGAGATTGCTTTTACGGAGCATCTGATGCAGAATTTGATGATCCAGCCTCTGTAGGGGTTTTTGATGGAAGTACAAATGAATTGCTTCTAGACCTTCGTATTCCTTTTGTTGAAGATGATACGCTGGATTCCTTTTTGTTCGATCCTTGTTTTGTCGTTCCTCCAACTGTTTGTGTACATACAACCGAATATAAAGATACAGTCCAACTCATGCCGCGAACTGGGGGCTATATTATTGCTTATCAACGATGTTGTAGAAATCAAACCATCAATAATATTATTAACCCTCTTAGGACCGGAGCAACATATTCGATTGAATTGACAGAGGTAGCACTGAATGAATGTAATAATAGTCCCATATTCAGGTCATGGCCGCCAATTTTTATCTGCTCAGGTACAAACTTAAATTATGATCATGGAGCAGATGATCTCGAAAACGATTCATTAGTATACAAGCTTTGTACTCCTAATTCAGGTGCCTCATTTGGTTTTCCAAAACCTCAGCCACCTAATAATCCACCATATGATTCAGTTAGGTGGAATGCAAATGCCGGCTATGGTTTAAATAACTTACTTGGATCTGGTGATCCATTACGTATAGATCCGGTTACAGGGTTTATGACTGGTAGACCGGAACAAGTTGGTCAATTTGTAGTTGGGGTTTGTATTGAAGAATATCGAAATGGTCAATTATTATCAAGAACAGTAAGGGATTTTCAATATAACGTTGGAATGTGTGGTAGGATCACCGCAGCAGCACAATTTCCATCTGTACAATGTGATAATCGAACGGTGACATTTGATAACCTGAGTCAAAATGCATTTGACTTTGAGTGGTTATTTGATTATCCCAATCCGAATCCATTTTCATTAGAAACAAATCCGGTCTTTACGTATCCTGATACCGGTACCTATACAGTAGCACTGATTGCAGAACCTACCAGTTCGTGTTCCGATACCATATTCCAGGATATTTATTTACAAGATAATTCGCTATCGGCTGATTTTGATGTGGTTGCCTTTGAGTGTGGTGATAGCACAGAATTAATATTAACAGATTTATCTACTGATTTTATTTCACCAGTAAATTCATGGTTTTGGGAAGTATCGCTGGATAATCAACCTGTAGTGGTTACTTCTACGTTGCAAAACCCTATTTTTTACTTAGGTTCAGCCAACACTGTAACTATTTCATTGACTGTAGGCTCTGAAAATGGTTGTGAGCAGATGTTAACCAGGACCTATGATGTTGACGATATTAATCCCGGAAACCAAATACCTGACACCTTATATATATGTCAGGGTAATTCTATTCAGTTGAATCCAAACGGAGACCCCAGGTTTTTTTATTCCTGGAGTCCTTCAACCGGCTTAAGTGCAACAGATGTTGTAAATCCTACAGCTAGTCCAATGGTGACAACTGTTTATACTGTTGCTATAAATTCTCAAAGTGGCTTTTGTGAAGTAACTAATAATGTCACTGTTGTTGTGCAATCAGATCCCCAACTGGACTTTATTACTACGAATGGTTGTGATGACAGAACTTTGACGTTTACTAATACCAGTGCGGCATTAAACACCGACTTTGAATGGTTATTTGATGACCCTACAAATCCTGGGGCATTCTCTGATCAGGTAAACCCGGTTTATACCTTTCCTGATACGGGAGAATATTTGGTTACTCTTTATTTAGGAGCTAGCTCTTTATGTAAAGACACCATCCAGCGTTTGGTAGAAGTTAGAGATCGTGAATTAAATCCGGATTTTGATTTCGATTATATCGATTGTTCTCCAGGTAACCTTTATGTTGATTTCAACCAAACATCAACTGCTGTTGGTCACAATATTGTACAATACAATTGGGTGTTTGGAAATAATATTGGTATTGCAAATGGGCCGAATCAGCAGATTATTATTAATTCCAGTCAGGTTTTAAATGTGAAACTGGAAGTGGTGACCGACCAGGGATGTCGTGATTCCATTGATAGGAATCTAAATCTGTTTATGGTC
The DNA here is from genome assembly GCA_020436955.1 of Saprospiraceae bacterium. Lineage (GTDB taxonomy): Bacteria > Bacteroidota > Bacteroidia > Chitinophagales > Saprospiraceae > JAGQWW01. Next base: position 7,299 of record JAGQWW010000048.1, read on the forward strand.
GAGCAGTATCCAAATGATGTACAGCAGGTTTGTTTAGGCGATACTGTACCCTTGAATCCCGGATTTAACGGAAACTATACGTATCAATGGTCTCCCTCAATAGGTCTTGATGACCCTTCATCTCCAAATCCTAATTTCTTCCTGGATCGTTCTCAGTCCTATACCGTTCAAATAACTGCATTTGGAGCTGATACCTGTGAAGTGATTTGGGATGTTGATATTTTTGTCCCGGATTCTATTGGGTTGGATTTAACAGAAGATGAAATTACCTGTGATTCCTTCTTTAGGTTACAAGCATCTACTACTACCACTCCACCTTCCACCATACATTGGTTCAATTCCAATAACCAACAAATTGCCTTAGGTAATTCCATACGAGTTCCGGTTTCCGGACTAAGTACTTATACCGCCGAAGCAACTGATGCTTTTGGATGTAAAGAGCGTAAGCAAGTTACCGTTGCAGGTGGTCCGGTTGATGTATTTGTTTCTCCGGACGATTCATTGTGTACTTCGGACCCAATTGTTTTAAGTCTGCTTAATTTGGACCAAAACGACATTTTAGACATCCAATGGACGCCAACGGCTAATATATTGTCCGGTGCAAATACTGCTAATCCTGTAATAACAGATCAGCCCGGCAATTATACTTTTTACGTCACGGCGACCTCACAATATGGATGTACCTATACAGATACTGTCAATATTGTAAGCGTAGACCCTGATTTGTCATTGGCCTTTACCGAAGATGTTGCATGTAATGGTTTAACGGTCGATTTCAGTAATCAAAGTACCAATGCATTTGATTTTGTATGGAATTTTGGAGATCCAACAGATCCTTTAGCAGGATCGTTTTTAGATAGTCCGACGTATACTTATCCAGATACAGGTACCTACGAAGTATATCTAACGGTACGATATCCAATTTCAGGTTGTACAGATACTATTATTAGAACTATTAGACTGGAGGAAGAAGTATTAAGTGCGGATTTTGACGTTAATTATAATGATTGCTCTGAGAATCAGGTTGACATTCAATTTGATTACCAGGCTACAGGCGTGAATTCTATAACAGACTTCGAATGGAATATTGATCCTTTTGGAACCTTTAATATTCAGGATCCATTTTTTACTGTAACGGACGATCAGCTGATCAGAGCTACTTTATATGTAAAGGATAACGTCGGTTGTGAAGACTCTCTAACCAGATTAATAAATATTGAGTTGTTTAGATTAGATCTTCCTGATACTCCGCTGATTCAATGTGTCTATAGCGATATCTATTTGAATCCAAACTTCAACCCGGATTATCAATATGTTTGGTCACCAGCCAACTTGGTAGATGATCCAAACTCACCTAATCCAAGATTCGTAGGAAACGCTTCCGCAACAGTTACTGTTGAGATTACCAGTTTTGGCATTGACACCTGTACCATCATGAAGGAGGTGGATGTAACAGTTCCGGTTCCGCTTGAAGCTGATATTAATGGTGACAGTATTACTTGTGGTGATCCGATTCAGTTGAATGCTGTGAGTAACCAAAATGCAAGTTTTGTTTGGAGTACAGATTTGGTGAACTTAGGTACAGGCAATTCGATATCTGTAATGCCTGCTGATAGGGAAACTTATTACCTGGAGGCAACAGATGATTTTGGTTGTAAATCATTTGATACCCTAAGGGTAATAAACCGTCAGGTAGATATTATTACTTCGGGAACGCAGGAAGCTTGTGAAAATCTGGAAACTCGCCTAACAGTTACGAATTTGGATCCGAACGATCAATTGACTTATAACTGGCAACCAAGCAATAGAATAATTGGTGACCCGACCAGCGTTGATCCACTGGTTAGAACGGATCGGGTAGGAAATAACATATTTTTTGTAATTGCAGAAAATCAATTTGGGTGTAGAGATACTGGAACCATTAGCTTAATGGTAGCGCCATTTTCACCCGGAGTAGATGATATGATAGAGATTTGTAAAGGAATTTCTACAGCTTTGAATCCAGGGTTTAATCCTGACCAGCAATATACTTGGTCCCCATCAACCGGGCTGGATGATCCAAATGCTCCAAATCCAAATGTATTGATTCAAAATTCAACGACTTATACAGCTGTAATTACACAGGTGATAAGCTCTAGTTTAGTTTGTATCGATACGATAGATGTGACTGTTGATGTCAGGCCACCATTTATGGTTGAAGTAAGTAATGGTGATACCCTTTGCGAACGTCAAATGGCTCAGTTGGATGTATTAAATCCTTCTACTGATTTGAGTTATGGATGGTATAATACTCCTGGGTTTACCCAGCTATTAGGAGATGAGCCTACACTGTTTGTAAACAGACTTGGCACTAATACTTATTATGTTTTAGGTACTGACGACTTGGGTTGTAAGGATACAGCAGAGGTTACAGTAAGCATTGTTCCTATTGAAGTTGAAGTTGAACAGGATACGATTATTTGTATCGATGATTCAGAAACAGTTGAATTAACCAATTTGCATCCAGATCAGGATGTAACATACCAATGGACTCCTTTAGATGGTATCGAAATGGGTGCTACTACGAATAGCCCGACTTTCACCGGAGAGGAAACAAGGACGTATACGGTTTATCTTGAAAACCAATATGGTTGTAAAGATTCTATTGAAGTAACGATCGATGTGGTGGACCTTGGATTGTTCGTAGATGCGACAGCAGAACCTGATTCTTTGCTACCCGGGCAGTCTTCACAGTTGAATGTTACGGAAGGACCTGGTTATACTTATTTCTGGGATCCATCTTTTACATTAAATGCCAATGGCATTCCAAATCCTATAGCAAGGCCAAATGAAACTACAGAGTATTCTGTTGAAGTAACAGATGAAAATGGCTGTGTGACCGTTAGAACGGTTTTAGTAACTGTTTACGACCCAATATGTGTTCCACCATATATTTTCCTTCCAAATGCATTCTCGCCCAATGGAGACGGGGAAAATGACGTGTTGTATCTCGAGGGTAATTTTATAGAGGAATTTTACCTCGTTATTTATAATCGTTGGGGAGAAAAGGTCTTTGAAACCCGTGACCAAAATGTAGGTTGGGATGGAACCTATAAAGGTGTCCAATTAAGTCCGGATGTTTACGGTTACTACCTGACGGTACGTTGTATAGACCAGGAAGAATACTTTGAAAAAGGAAATATTACGCTAATGCGCTAAAAGAAATTTGTAAAATCTAACTAATGGGGCTGTATTTTCAAAATACAGCCCCATTTTTATTGACCAATCTTTATTCAGGAAATCTAATGATTTCAGGAATTTTTTTCTGTCCGCGTACTGCCTTTCCAAATAAGAAGTACATGCAAGTTTAAATACCTTATAACCCTTTGGTTTTCAAGCCTTCTTAAGGATAGTTAGCTCCCGAAAAAATCATTCTTTTAGTTTTTGTTTAAACTAGGGAATGCCTACATTTGCAGCGCTTTTAAAGCGCCTACTCAACCGTAAAAAATTTGGTGACCAGATGCGCAAGATATTTTTGACACTGTTCTGGGTTTTAGGACTTACCATTACCATGGTAGCTCAAGACCATTCTGAGGGTACGCACCACGAGGGAGATGCTACTCATTCTGAAGCTACAGCTGACCATGGAGACCATGGCGATGCTACTCATGAAGAAGGTCATGAAGGATGTGGCGATTCACACCACAAGGATTTTGATCCGGGTGCAACAGCATTCCACCACATCTCTGATCAGAATATTTACAACATTGGTCCTTTCCATTTGCCATTGCCTGTAATAGTATATGTGCCAGGAGAAGGAGTACAGTTTTTCTCTTCTTCCAAGTTCCATGCAGATGCCCACGGTACGGGTGAATTTGCATACAATGGATTCGTTCTTTATGAAGGAATTATCAGAAGAGTGGTTGATGGTGGATTTCCGGAGGGACATGTTGAGTTGGGACATCATATGCTATTTCATAAAAGAGAGACAGCTGAAGACGGTGTTGAGAAGGAAGTGGTTTATGTTTGTCATAATGACCAGACTTTTAAGACAGATAATAAAAGTACTGCTGATGGTGGATTGTTTGGTGGTGGTGTGACTTCATTTTACGATTTCTCCATCACAAAGAATGTGATGTCTATGATTTTGGTTGTTTTTCTACTTTCCTGGTTGTTTTTGACTGTAGCAAAATCATACAATAAAAGAGACGGTATGGCCCCAAAAGGAATTCAGTCCTTCATGGAGCCAATTTTTATGTTTATTCAGGATGAAGTTGCCAAGCCTTTCCTTGGGCATAAATGGGAAAAGTTTTTGCCTTTCCTTCAGGCACTATTCTTTTTTATTCTTGGTCTAAACTTGTTTGGTCAAATTCCATTTTTGGGAGGCTCCAACGTAACAGGTAATTTAGCTGTGACTGCAGTGCTTGCAATCTTGACTTTTTTCGTTGTTAACTTTAATGGAAATAAGCACTACTGGGGCCACGCATTATGGATGCCGGGGGTACCTGCTTTGTTGAAAATATTTATCATTACCCCTGTAGAAATCCTTGGATTGTTCATTAAGCCATTAACTCTTGCATTACGTT
>JAGQWW010000489.1 GCA_020436955.1 Saprospiraceae bacterium
CATCTGATGGGACTTGTAAATACTTTCAAAGACATACTCAAAAGGAAGGTTGCTGTAATTGGAAATATTCAAAACCTTCACTTCTCCGTTTGTACGAACCAATAGTGACACATCGATGTAGCCGATAAAGCAAGTGTCGGCCGGAATAGCCGGCATTTCAATATTTTTATCGAGGTAGGCTTCCAATGCATCATTGCCACCTTTAAAAGTAGGTGGGGTATCAAATTTGGAATACAAGGTATCCCATCCAATCATTTGATAATCACCCGGCTTTTCTACTTTGAAACGAACAGGGAGGTTCATTTTTACATTCACCGGTTGTCCATTTTTTTCACCTGGAATCCATTTGATGCCATTGTCTGCCATCATCTGAATCACACGCAGTGCTTCCGGACCACAACCGCCTCCAATATCCTTTAAAATGACAGGATTGGAAATTGAGCCATCTTTTTTCACGACAAAACTCAATACCACCGTACCACTGATTTCTTGCTCCAATGCTTCTTGCGGATACGCCACCTGGTCGTATACAAAAGCCAACAGGTTTTGCTGCGAGCAGGTATTTCTTTCCTCTTCAGTCATCTCAGCATCTTCACAACCCGGGAATCGAGGCATCTTTTCAACGATGTCAAACACCTCCTCCTGTCCATATGCAGGAAGCAACAACACCATCAAGCCAAAAATCAGGGATATCTTTTGTAGAAAGCTTTTTTCCATGTCCAAGTGATTTGTTTTGCTTTGCAAGTATAAAACTTCCTTTTTAAAAAAGGGAAACTTGCATAAACCTCAAGTATAAAAATCCTCCTGATGGTTTACATTCTAAACCTGATAGGAAGATTAAATTGCACCCGCTTTTTTTGTCCACTTTGTTTTCCCGGTTCCCAGGGGCCATTCATCTCAAACATGGCTTCGATTATTCTTAATGCTTCTTCGTCACAACCTCCTCCCAAACTTCGATTCACTTTTAGGTCAGAATAACTGCCATCTTTATTGACAATAAATTGTACAACTACGGTCCCTTCAATACCTTGCTGCCTGGCTTCCTCCGGGTAGTTCATTTCATTAAAAATAAACAGCAACATTTCCCTTAGTGCTGTTTGGTTTATTTGACTTTGGGACATGCCTTCTGTATTACCAATTGGGAAATGAGGCATTTCCTCCACTATCCTAAAAACTTCTTCCGGTTCATTTGCTTGAACCTGAGCTGTACTAAGTGTAAATGCAAAAGGGAGCGCAAAGAATAACAGGCTAATTTTTAACCAATTCGTTTTCATAGACCAACAATTTTAAAGTTTAGTAATCATCAATATTTCAAAACCCAGGATTTTGGATTAAATCGGGTCTTTAGTTCTTGTAGTTTTTCACCTATTTCAGCTTCTGTTTTATAAGGAAAAGAAACCCCTACCCTGCTCAATCCACCTTTGGTATCAGAATAAGCCTGATAACCCGCTTTAGTTACATCCTTTATCATGCGTTGCGCATTTTCTTTGGTAGCAAATCCACCTACAATAATTACGCATTCACGGGTACCGGGTGGAAGTTCCGGTGCTTTATTGATGTTTTCCTTCGGAGCCGGTTTGACCTCTTCTTTCGGAGCAGGTTTTTCTTCTTTGGGTGCTTCAATCGGTGGAGTAGATTCCTGATTAGTCTCTGTTGTATTTTCTTCCTGAGACATATTTTCTTCAGGCACTTGCGCACCTATCGCTGAGGAGTCGATTGTGGATTGTTGTTTACTTGGACTGGTATTCACCCTTCCATCCATCTGAGAAATTTTGTCCGGATCGTCTACCACTACACCCTTTTGGTTGTTTTGCCAAACCCAGTAGAAAATCCCCAGCACTATAATAAGTGCAAGCCCCAATAACCATGGGAACAATTTGGTCAATAAGCTGCTGCTTCCTTGTTTGGTAGTGGTCTGACTGGTAATAGGTGAAGGTGGAATAGGTGTTGCGACGTTTGCTACTGTTTCAGCAATCGCTTCTTCTTTATTCCTTAAAACGGGAAAGTAATTGAGAGTAGGCAGGCCAAATGCATCTTTTGAAAAATTGGTCCTGTCGGGAAGGAACTGGATATGCTTTTCAAAATCTACATATAAGCGACCCAGTTTGGGAAGCGAAACGATTTCCTTTTTATCCATCTGGGAAATCGTTTCGCCTACAAAAGAACGGATAGATGATTCCGCTGCTTCTTCTGTCATGCCCTTTTCGTTAACCAGAAAATCCTTCAATGAAGTATCTTGCCGGTTCTTATCTTCATGAAAACTGATTTCATGACTGGGAGGATGTACCAATCCCTGTACCTGGTCAATGTTGGCTTTTTTGGCCTTGGTTTCAAAAACACCCAGCCCTTCCAGCACAACGGCTTTGTTTTCAAATAATAACTCAGAAATACCTTTTA
>JAGQWW010000490.1 GCA_020436955.1 Saprospiraceae bacterium
TGGCTTTTTTTGGAAATACCAGTCTTGCACAAGATGGTAAAAAAGGTCTTGACCTTCCTGAAGGCGTAAGCTATGTTACTACAGTAGAAGGTATTTCAGAATACCAATTAGACAACGGACTAAGGTTTCTATTATTCCCTGATATGTCCAAGCCAACAGCAACGGTTAATATCACTTACCTGGTTGGCTCAAGACATGAGGGTTATGGAGAAACCGGGATGGCCCACCTCCTGGAACACATGGTGTTTAAAGGTACACCCAACCACCCTGATATTCCATCAGAATTAACCGAACATGGTGCAAGACCTAATGGTACCACCTGGTATGACCGCACCAATTATTTCGAAACCTTCAATGCTACTGACGAAAACCTCAAATGGGCGCTGGATCTCGAAGCGGATCGTATGGTGAATTCATACATCGCAAAAAAAGATCTTGAGAGTGAAATGACAGTTGTTAGAAATGAATATGAAAGAGGAGAAAATGATCCCGGAAGCGTTCTTTATAAAAGGGTTTTATCCTCCGCCTTTGACTGGCACAACTACGGAAATGTAACCATTGGTGCCAGAAGCGACCTGGAAAATGTTCCTATTGAAAGATTGCAGGCATTCTACAGAAAATATTACCAACCGGACAATGCAGTTCTTTTGGTCGCCGGAAAATTTGATCCACAAAATACCCTAAATCTGATTAGTGAGTACTTTGGTAAGATACCAAGACCGGATAGAGAAAAGGATCCACTGTACACCACCTATACAAAAGAACCTACTCAGGATGGTTCACGCCATGTTGAATTGAGAAGGGTTGGAGATGTGAAAGCTGTGAATGTTGTATACCATACTCCTCCTGGTTCTCATGTAGACTATGCTGCAGTTTCCGTTTTGGATGAAATATTGACCAATGAGCCTTCCGGAAGATTGTATAAGGCACTTGTAGAAACTAAAAAGGCAGCCTACCAATGGGGATTTGCTCCTGGACTTGCAGAAGGAGGTTACATGGTGATGGGTGCAGAAGTAAGAAAAGAAGGAGACGTTAGAGAAGCTCAGGAAATCATGTTGGCAACAATCGATGATATTCTAAAAAATCCTCCAACATCCGAAGAAGTGGATCGTGCTAAATCCAGAATTAAGAAAAACTGGGATTTATCGTTTAATGATGCCAACAGAGTAGGGGTTTTTCTAAGTAATTATATTGCCATGGGCGATTGGCGCTTGCTATTCTTGAACAGAGATAGAGTAGCAGAAGTAACCCCTGAAGCAGTGTACGCTGTTGCTAAGCAGTATTTAAAAGAATCAAACAGGACAACAGGGATTTTTATTCCGGAAGAAAAGCCTGACAGAGCTGAAATTCCGGATCCTCCTGTAGTATCAGATCTTGTAAAAGATTATAAAGGAAAAGAAGAAGTGGCTATGGGAGAGGAATTTGATCCTTCTCCTGAAAATATTGAAAGTAGAACCAAAAAAGTAGTCAATAAAACTGCTGCAGATTATGCCTTGCTTGAAAAGGAAACAAGAGGCGATGCTGTAATTGCCAATATTACGCTTCGTTTTGGTGATTTACAATCCCTGATGGGCAAACAAAATATTGCCTCCATTGCGGCAAGCATGTTGGACAAAGGGACCAAAAATTACAGCCGCCAGGAAATACAGGATAAACTTGATGCTCTTAAAGCGACCGTAAGGATAAATGGCGGAGCAGGTTCGGCTTCTGTTCGCATTGAAACGGACAGAAAAAATCTTCCTGAAGTAATGGATTTGGTAATGGAAATGTTGAAGAACCCAACCTTCCCTGAAGAGGAATTTGACAAGGTTATTGAAGAAAACCTGGCTTATACAGAATCTCAAAAATCAGAACCTACAGCTCTGGCCAATATCGAATACTCCAGGTTGATGAATCCTTATCCTAAGGGCCATCCTGATTATACCATGACTTTTGATGAAGAAATCGAAAGTATGGAAAACATGAAATTGGAAGAAGTAAAAGATTTTTATAATAATTTCTATGGTGCTTCTGATGCTACTGTAGCAATTGTTGGAGATTTTGATGCGAGTGAGTTGGAAAAGAAGATAGAAGGTGACCTGGTCGCATGGAAAAGCCCTTCAAAATATGAAAGAGTTAAAGACCAATATTTTGATGTAAAACCTGAAAATAAATCCATCAACACTCCTGACAAAGCCAATGCAATGTTTTTTGCCGGCCAACCTGTAAAAATGAAAGACAGCGATCCGGATTATCCTGCCATGGTGTTGGGTAACTTCATCCTGGGAGGCGGATTCCTGAATTCTCGTTTGGCTACAAGAATTCGCCAAAAAGAAGGATTGAGTTATGGAGTAGGTTCATGGTTTTATGCCAATGCGATGGATGAAGTTGGACAATTTGGCTCCTATGCAAT
>JAGQWW010000491.1 GCA_020436955.1 Saprospiraceae bacterium
GGGTAAAATTGTTAGCCAGCGAGATAGGTAAATAGTTTAATAGGAAACCGGCCAAGGCAGGAATTTTTAATAAAAGTGCCGCTAATTTAAATCCAATACTCCTCTTTTTTAATGGTAAGCTAGTGTCCTCAACTCCCAACTCCTTCAATGTGGCTTTATAATCAGCTATCTTTTTTTCCAATGCAATTTTTTCCTCTTCTGGTAGATTTACAATGGTATTGGCAATCGAACTTTCCATTTTAAAACGTCGGTCAGAATCTTCCCGAATTGGAACAACCTTGTCCGGATATTGGGTGCGTGCCATTTCCAGCACACTTTCAACCAGAGGTTCATCCTTTTCATCAGGAATATTAACCAATTGAGCTTCCATTTTTTCCTTGATGGTATTGGTCAATTGTAATATGGCTCGGTTAGGATGTTGTCCTTGGAAGAAATTCTGTACAGGAATAGGCTCTCCGATGGTAATCATTACCTCAGAACGTTTGCGGTTGGCATATGTATAATTAGCGCCAACAGGTACTATTTGAATATCCAGATCAGGATATTCTTCCAGGGCTCCGGCTACTATTCTGGCAAAACCTTTTTTGATGGGCCTCAATCTTTTCCCTTGAATGGTAGTACCTTCCGGAAGCACCACGATGGTTTTTTTGTCCTTTAGGGCAAGGTTGCAATATTTAAAGGTCTCATAGTTTTTAGTGAGATTTTCATACCCATCTTTTTGCCTGTAAATAGGAATAAGGTGGACCCCACGCATAAGTTTATTGTAAAAAGGATTACTCCAAATATCACCTCGGACCAGAAAGTTAAGGTTGTTCGGTTGAAAACAGGCCAATAAACAGGGTTCGACGAAAGCAGTAGGGTGGTTTACGGCCAGAATGACCGGCTTGTCGGAAGGGATGTTTTCTGTTCCACTGACAAATATTTTCCGGAAGTTCGCCTTGAAGGCAACTCTAGCAATGGGTCTTAAAATCCGGTAGATCATTTGTAAGGAAATTTCTGTTGGTCAGCAAAGGTAAAATTTACCATTAAAGTGAAGGCCTAAAGTGTTAATGTTTTAATCGAAATAAAAAAGGGCGGCAGCGTTAGCTGCCACCCTTTGTAGTATTTTTTAAAAAGTTACTTTACGATGGTAACATCTCCTTTGAATATTTCAACAACACCGTCTACAAATTCTATCTCTGCAAAATAGGTAAACACGCCCGGATTTAATGGTTGGCCTCTAAAGGTACCATCCCAACCGTGAGCGGTGTTATTTGGATCAAAGTTGTAATATTCGTGTACTACTTCGCCCCATCGATCAAAGACCAGGAAGCTCTTTACTTCCGTCAGGGCAGGCGAAGGATAAATCAGGAAGAAATCATTCACCCCGTCGTTATTGGGTGAAAATCCTGATGGAATATAAACAGGATGTTCTTTCCTTACCCTAAGGTTGAAATCATCAGATGCCATACATCCGTCATTACTGATAACAGTGACCGAGAAATTGGTGTTTTCCAAAGGTGTTACTACCTGTCTCAAACAAGTATCACAGGTGTTAAACATGCCCGGTGGAGACCAATTTACACTATCTATGTCTGATGGATCCAGGTTGACAAATGCATTTAATTCAACACTGTCTCCAAGGGTGATTGTGCCCTGAGCGTCTACATAGACAACAAGGTCCACCAATAGATTTTCCGGTTGTTCAATGTTTATGGTAATCGTATTTTGACATCCATATGCATCTTCCACAGTCAAGGTGTACTGTGCTGGCGGCAAATTAGAATAGTCAGTTTGCCCAGTTAAAGCCGCACCATTTAAAGAATACAGGAATGGCCCCATTCCACCACTTACACTATTGATTTGGATGATTCCATCGTTGTCTCCAAAGCAGGAGATAGGTGCAATGGATATCTCCGGAACTGGCGTAGTTACTCTTTCCACTACATTGGTCGTGTCAGAATTGACACAGCCTGTTAGTGTGTCGGTAATAAACAATGTATAAGTGCCTTCGCCTGGTGCATCCAGGAATGCATCGGTACCCAAAACCATGCTATTGGCATCGGTCCACTCGTAAAGGTAGTTTGTACCTGTTGGGTTATTAGCATCTCCGATGCTGACAGTAGTTTCGTTACAATCAAGATAATATGGAGATTCGACTCCTGCATTTACAGACGGCAAGTCTAAAATGCCAATTTGAACATTGGAAGTTCTGGCAGGACAAGGTGCTTCACCATCTACAGTATAAGTAAACTGGTAAATACCGGGTGTCAAATCAAAATTGGAGAAGGCTCCCGCTGTCGGGTCAAATTGACCACCGGTGGTAGGATTGGTCGATGATTCAGACCAGGTTCCACCAGGATTTTCTCCATCAATTAAGTCATTCAAAACTGTATCTTCCAATAGATTCT
>JAGQWW010000492.1 GCA_020436955.1 Saprospiraceae bacterium
CCAACTTCAGAAATTCAATAAAAAATTTGTCACGAATCGTTCAAAATGACTGGAAAAACAGAAGGAGCTCCCTGTACGGAAACTCCTCCTTTACGCTCACTAGTTATGAAACTTATTACGACTAACAACTTTATCGAAATAAAGTCGGTGTTTTAACTCCAATGGTTGTGTGGTTTATTGCCTTTTTATGCCGCTTAACCCAATTCTTTTCAATCTTTAACATTTTGAAAGAAATTTCTAACCTCTTCCCAATTGTCTACACGGGTAAATCTCGTTTCCTCCAGATTATGCGTGGAGGTAAACAATAAACCTTTCCCTTTAAAGGCTTCAAGATTTCGAACATGGTCATCAATCATGTATTCTGCATCAATCATCCCTTTTTGACCACAGAAAACAAAATTTTTCCATGGCACGAAAGAGAAATGAGTCATCAGCCAATCATATTTATCTTCCAACGAATTCCTGAATTCCATAGCGGCAGTAACAATGAAAATTTCATACTCTTCCATCAACTCTCGAATTACTTCTTTACTCCCTGGCATAACCGGCAAATCAGCGAAAAAGCCTTTATCGTGCAGAAAATTTCGAATGTGCGAAGCTCCTTCAATATCATACAATTTTTTACCCCAATAATCTTCCCGCTTTATCTCCTTTCCAAACTCTTGTTGATATAAATCTTCAAACTTTGGCAATACATCAGCCATTACCTCGTCCATATCTATTGCAATACGCTTTCTATTATTCATAACAATTGTGCTAAATTCGTTTTGACTCAAAAGCCTTTATTGTAAATTAATGGCACAAATCTAAAATATTAATTTGGGCACTATTTTTCACCTAAAGTAAATTAACTGTATGCTCCTAAAGTTCAATCGGAGTTTACATTAAATTATACCAAGCTTTAAATTATGGACTCCAACCAGCTTCCTACTTCTCAGTCAATAGCCCGGCAGGTACAAATTTACCTCGAAGGAGCCAGCGGTAAAAAACCTTTGGTGCCAACCAATCTTACCGATCTGGAAAGGGAAGCTAAAAAAAGGATGTCGCCAAAGGGATATGGCTATATGGCAGGCGGCGCAGGAGAAGAATCCACAATTACCAGGAATCGCGAGGCTTTTGAAAATTGGAAGATAGTTCCACGTATGTTGCAAGATGTAAGCACCCGGGACATCACTACGGATCTCTTTGGAAAAACTTTGAAAGCGCCCTTTTTATTAGCTCCTATCGGTGTATTAGATTTAGCATACAAGAATGGCGATCTTTTAACCGCAAAAGCTGCTGCTAACACTGGAATTCCCATGATTTTCTCCAACCAGGCTTCTTATAGTATGGAACAAATGGCCGGATTAATGGGCAATAATCCGAAGTGGTTTCAACTGTACTGGAGCAAATCAAATAGGCTGGTAGAAAGCCTCATAAAAAGAGCTGAAAATTCAGGTTGCGAGGCCATCGTGCTTACCCTGGACACCACGCTGCTAGGTTGGCGATTGCGTGATTTGGACCTGGCTTACCTACCTTTCCTGGAAGGGAACGGTATCGGTCAGTACACTTCTGATCCAGTTTTTAAAGAACTAATGAAATTGGACCTTCCTGAGGATCCTAATGCCCCCAAAAGAAGGGTAACCTTGCAATCCATAGCAACACTTATCAAACTGGCCCAAAACTACCCGGGCAGCTTTTTTAAAAACCTTACATCAGGAGAACCCATTAAAGCGGTCCAAACCTTTATCAATATTTACTCCAGGCCAAACCTGACCTTTGAAGACCTTCCTTTTTTAAGAAAGTTAACCAAACTTCCTATACTTCTAAAAGGTGTTTTACACCCTGAAGATGCTATTAAAGCCTGTGAGTATGGGATAGATGGCATTATTGTCTCCAACCATGGAGGCAGGCAGGTAAATGGAGCTGTCTCAACCTTTGAAGTCTTACCTGAAATTGTAAATGCAGTAGGACACAAAGTACCCGTCCTGATGGATAGCGGGATTCGAACAGGTTCCGATATTTTTAAAGCGCTTGCATTGGGTGCAAAAGCAGTGCTGCTTGGACGCACCTATTGTTATGGCCTCGCAATAGCCGGTCAAAAAGGCGTGGAAGAGGTCATCCAAAACACCATAGCAGATTTTGAACTAACCATGGGCTTAGCAGGATGTAAAGCGGTAAATGAGATCACCTCAGGCCACCTAAAAAAGGTAAATTAACTCAAAAGTTTACCGATGATGCACTTGTAACGCCTATACTTGTTTTACTCATTCTCCCTGTTCATTTTTGTAAAAAAAGTTATGAAAAGAGAACAGGATGAATGGACCATCTTAGGTAGATTCTTGCGGGAGTTGACTTATTTCACCAAGTCTGAGCGAAGAGGGATCATGGTGTTACTTTCCATCACTAT
>JAGQWW010000493.1 GCA_020436955.1 Saprospiraceae bacterium
AATCTATGTCCAGCATTTATATGAAGAAATGACTTCGAAAAATAAAGCCATGTATCTGGTGATAGCTTTGTTGACGGTGATAATTTTTGGAATTACCATCTTAGTTATTGATGAAGGACAGCTATTTATGGCCATTGTCGGAGTAGGTTTATTGGTCCTCCTGGCACTATTTGCATTTGGAATGCCGACTTATTATAAAAATAGCAACTTGAAAGGTGACGGGATAATCCTCATCGGCAGTAAGTATGCCTATTTGAACGGGTATTTCCACAACTGGGATTTCCCTTTATCCGGATTGGAAAAGGTAAAGAAAATTAAAAAGCCATTTTATGGTTTGGAAATCCATTATTTCTTCACGGACCGTACGATGACCCATACGATGGAGATACAAATTCCGGCGCCTACCAATATTGATTTGGATGCTGTAATTGAGGAACTCAAGGCTGCAAATCAATAGGTTTTTAAAAATGTGTTGTTGAAGGAAATGTATTTCTCAAAATATATTTAAAAAATTATAATTAAAAATCCGAAAACAGGCTTCCTAACCATACTTTTTCGTATATTAGACCATTAATCGTTGAGGCACATATTGGGTTTTTGTTTCATTCGGCAGTCACTAAACCAAAGTGACTAGCCCATTGGAGTGTATTTTATAACCCTAAAACTCAATATTATGTCTCATCATCATGGTATGACATTCCTGCATGGCATCCAGGCCATGTGCAAACACGACACCACTCACGAAGGCAGATTTGGACGTATGTTCCCCAACCTGCCACCCTGTTACACACATCCATCCACTTTGCAGGCCCTTGGTAAAAAAGGCGGCCCTATGGATGGCGGACTTGGACGAAACCCAACTACTACGATTCCAATGGGGATGGTATTCTTTGGTCAGTTTATTGATCATGACATTACCCTCGACACCACATCTTCCCTTGACCGGGTGAACGATGCAGATGCAACTCAAAACTTTCGAACTCCCTCCTTGGATTTGGATTGTATTTACGGTGCCGGCCCGGAAGCAAGCAATTATTTGTACAGAAATGGCATGCACCTTTACACTGCAAAAGAAGGCACTGCCCTTTCAACACAAAGCAACCAACACCGCAATCATGACCTCACCAGGACCGCAGATGGAACAGCAGTAATTGGTGACCCCAGAAACGATGAAAACAGAATTGTATCCCAGATCCAACTTGCCATGATCAATTTCCACAACCACGTAGTGGATCATGTCATAAGCGAGCATGGTTACAATGCCAATGATTTGAAAAAGTCTTCTGTGCGAAAGGAGGTTTATGAAGAGGCAAGACAATTGGTCACCTGGCATTACCATTGGATTGTTATTAATGAATTTTTGCCGGTCATGGTTGGACAACCGCTGGTAAATAAGACCTTGGGACAAGGAAGGAAATTTTACACACGCAACCGGGGCTATATTCCTATTGAATTCTCGGCAGCTGCCTACCGTTTTGGACATTCATTGGCACCGCAAAAGCTCAAGGTACAAAAAGCCCAGACCCACGATTTTGAATTATTCGGAGCCACCCTTGGTTTTGGGTTTTCACCTATCACGGATAACAAACAAGTGGTTGAATGGGAAGTAATGTTTGACATAGACCCGGCTAATCCGGCACAAAGAACAGACAAACTGGATACCAAACTTCCATCGGATTTATTGGCCTTGCCATTTATTCAGGAAGGTGAAAATTCACTGGCCACCAGAAACCTGTTGAGAGGTCAAAGTTTTTTACTGCCTGCGGGAGAAAACATGGCCGCACAAATGGGTGTGGACCAGGTTACCATCGACAAGGTTTTGAATCATATTGATACCAGTGCTCCCGGATTAGATTTTTCTAATGGCGTACCACTTTGGTATTACATACTCGCAGAGGCGGAATGTGTTGGCAAAAATGTAGGCAATGCAAATCAACCCGGTGAAGGACTTGG
Source organism: Saprospiraceae bacterium (assembly GCA_020436955.1). GTDB lineage: Bacteria > Bacteroidota > Bacteroidia > Chitinophagales > Saprospiraceae > JAGQWW01. The sequence goes on from JAGQWW010000493.1 coordinate 1,954, forward strand.
CCCGGTTGGTGGCACCATTATTTGCGAAACCCTTTTGGGATTGATAGAATTGGATAGTACATCCTTTATGAGTCAAAACCGAAACTGGCAACCTACGCTACCTTCGACAGGAGGACCTGGCACCTTTACCATGGCAGATTTATTAACCTTTTAAAAGATTAGAAAGGCAGGCGTTGAGCCTGCCTTTCTTTTTTCTCCACCTTTAAATTTGGTACCATTCCTGCAAATCCTATTTTGCAGCTTCAAACCCGATTTTTCAGTTATGTGGTACTACCTTTCTTTACAAGGCAGACGGTTTTACAGGGCAATCGGCGAGATCGGTATCCATCCGATTGCAGGATTAATCCTACTATTGGCTGTATTTATTGGTGGTTCCCTTTATCTGTTTGATGAGTACGAATTGGCACCA
>JAGQWW010000494.1 GCA_020436955.1 Saprospiraceae bacterium
CAACAAAATTGGACTATTTTAAACATGAGGGGGGATAGTGTTGGTGTGTTGGATTTCAATGAAACCAAATACTTAGGATCTTTTGCGCTAGGCACCAAGAATGGACAAAAGTTCCTTTTAAATAAAGATCTGGACACAGTCGATGGCCCTTTTAAAAACTTAAATTATAATTGGCCACTTCAAGTGATCATTGGCCAAAAAAACGATAGTACCTGCTTCTATTTAAAAGACAATGAAGCACCTAAATGCTTTTTTGGCCCCGGCTGGACGGTAATCAGTGGAAATTTAGGTACTGATGAGCTGATCCTTTATTCCAACAGTTTTGAAAGAAGGTACTATCTTTTAAAAAGGAATGGAGAATTCATCCTTTCCGATCCCTATGAAAAGATACACCCATTAAATATAAACGCTTCGTATTTCATCCAGGATGAATTTCAAACGGGGGTATATGATTTGGTAAAAGGTTGGGTAGTACCCTTGAAGGAACGATATAGATGTTATTATACGGGACATCCGACCAAGCCAAATTCATATAATGTCAAATATAATGAAGGCGAGGAGGAATACCTTTATACGGATAATTATGAAAAAGTAAGGACCAATAAAAAGTATGAATTTGAGACCTCGCGAGGTGACGCTGAAGACCCTGCTTACCATAAATTTACCAGTCCCAAAGGAGATAAATTTTACTTCGCCAAAGATTATAATGCCGAATTAAATTATGCCGGCGGGTTCCCATATTTCCAGGTTCGTAAAGACCGGAATCTGTATTTCTACAAGACAGATGCAAGCCCTTTAATTCCGGAAGGATTCTGGGCGCCGTCTAATGGTGAAAAGATGGGGAACGGAAATTTGGCTGCATTTGAAGTTCGCAATGACAATCAAATAGGAGTCATAAATCAGGACGGGAAATGGATTATTGGCCCTTTACCGCTTAGCAGGAGTGGTGTCTACAGAACATCTATGGAAAACAATGCTTTCATCGTTTTACAGAAAGCTGATGCTGATGAACTATACAACCTTAAGGGGGAAAAATTGAGCAATCCAAACCAAAGGAATTTTACCTTTTATGGTAAAAATCTGATTGGTATAAAAGAAGGCTCCTCGCGCGTGGATACCCGTATGTATTTGTACACTACCCAAATGGAGAAAGCCTTTCCGGAAGCAATAAGTATTATAAGTAACCAGGATGATACAAGCTTCATCGCAAGACTTACGGATAATAAAGAGGCACCATTATGGGTATTGGATGAAAAAGGAAAAAAACGACTTGAATTGCCGTTTGAAAACGCTTCTTTTACAAAAAATGATGCCGGGAGGATGATCGTGAGCCAAAATCGTTTAGAAGGAGTTGTCGATTCCACCGGAAAGGTCCTGGTGCCCTGCACGTATAAAAAAATAAGGCAATCGCATCCTTTTTTCCTGATGGAAACCGAAGACAGATTGGATATCTTAACCTTAGAAAATCAGGTAAAACAAACCACATTACCTGTTGGCGTCCATTACATTACCCGCGACCAGACCTATGCCAGTTTCCGAAAGAATGACCAAGCCTACACGCTGGATTATGCTGGAAATCTGATTTCGACCCTCCAGGGCAATATCAGAGAATTGAAAGAAGGCCACCCCTTAAGAGATATTTGTTATCAAATCACCGGTCAAGGCAGAGGAACGATATATGTTTTGAAGGAGACAGGGAAGGTGTTTTGGGAGGAATAGTGGGTGCGTGGTGCGTGGTGCGTGGTGCGTGGTGCGTGGTGCGTAAGTTGCTTTTTTTACTTAGCCAAAACAAAAAAGAGACATGAAATAAATTTTAAATATTTTATCCTGTGATTTTCATATTGGATATGAATTTGTAAAGTTTCTTTTGGAGCATATCAAGGAATTCAAGGTCCTTTTCGAGATCATTTTGGTTAAAATATCCCAACCTTTTGCATAGCAAAAGCTGAGTTTCTAACTCATAGCTTGATCCAAGAGCATATTCAAGAAATCGATGAAAGTCCTTATTACTTTTTCTTCCACTTCCTTCAGCAATATTGGATGATATTGAAACAACAGCCCTTTCCATTTGAGAAATCAGATTGAAATTTTCCTTTTTTGGAATTTTCTCTGTTTTAGCATAAATGAAAACCGCCATTTCCATAGCATGTTGCCAGATCTCAAATCTTTTATAATTCCTCATAGACTTTTAAATCTTAGTACCTAAAAAGCCTAATTGGTATCACTTTTTACAAAAAAACTATTTAATCTCTTCACGTATCACGCATCACGCATCACGCACCCCGCATTCCGCATCCCGCACCCCGCGTCCCGCAAACCGCATCCCGCATAAAAAAAAAAAAAAAAAAGACCGG
>JAGQWW010000495.1 GCA_020436955.1 Saprospiraceae bacterium
TCGCAGGAAGCGGGCTAGGATTTAAAAGCAAATCTCTTCTTTCATCATTGATATTGGCATGCATCGCATCCATCTGTTCTTCTGAAAATCTGTTGGAGCATCCATCGTTTGCATAAGACATGTAAAGTGTTCCGTCTGCTGAAACTTCTTCTCCGTTTGGATCCAGATAAATTTGTGAGCTTCTTGAGTCTCCATTACAAGTCCAACGAGCGCTAAGATAATCGGCGTCAGTATCACAAAATCCATCTCCTGCCTGATAGCAATTACTACGGTCCACTTTTTCTACTTCGCGGCCATTGATAAATTCAGGAGCGTTAACACCTCTTTCCGGAGTTTCTCCTTCCCAACCTACGAATGGGTGTGGAAGTGAAAGGTAATGACCTACCTCATGAGAAAAAGTATGGTCATCTTTTCCGGAACAATTTTTTGCGATGGCTAGTGCGTCGGGGCCTGGGCTGTAGTAACCACAGTTCCCTGCCGGGTCCTCTACTATGTAGGCATTGACTGCATTGTCAACATTGTTTTGGCGCATCATATCACGACCATTGCCAAAGTTGTGCACAAACCAATCTGTATTATTCAGATAGTTGAAATCATCTTTCAGGTAAAACCGAATATCGGAATCTTCAAAGTCTTCATTCAGTGTACAAAGGGCATCCAGAATATTTCTTGGCTGAAAATATCCGTTTCCGTTGTCATCTCCTACCACATGGATTTGCAGCGGCAACCAGGTAATGGCGCCTGAACGATTGGAAACTGAAGGATTTGAATGTTTGTCTTTTTGGTATTGGATCAACCATTCGCTTTTCCCGGTGTAACCACAATAGTTATCTGGTTTATTTTGAGCACTGATAAGCGATACGAAGAACAGAAAGCTTAGGAAAGTAAATAACCTTTTCATAATCATTAAATATTGGGCTGTAATTGCGTTTTTTCTTTTGCGAAGAAACAAAGAACTGAATCAGAAGTTTTTGGGAAAGCTAATCGGGGTAGGCAGGGAGACAAAAAAAATAAGCGGTAGAATTTAATATCCCACCGCTTATTGAAGGTCAGTTCATATTAGTTGTTGATAACAACTTTTGAACTAAGGATTCCATAATCAGTTTGAACCTGAATCATGTACACTCCTTGTTCAATTTGTAGTCCTTCCAGGCGAACAGCGTTGTCGCCAGGATGGAAATTGTGTTTCATTTGATAGGAAAGTTGACCCGTGAGGTTATACAGGTTGATAATTCCTGTGAAACTTTGTTTTGAATTTAAATATAAGTTCACACCACTGGTAGTATTAGCCGGATTTGGAAATACATTGTAGTGAGATACAAAGTCAATGTTGTTGGAACTCATAACTTTGTCAGTTGTGAATTTCATTGTAGCGGAAGCAATACTAGCGGCACAGGTATTCGTCCAGTTGAATGCTTTTACCCTCCAATAATAGGTTTTCAAACGGTCAATTCCTGTCAATTCAACGTATGAATCGTTAACGATATGCGTTTGAACGTCAGAGAAAAACTGATTGGTTGCAATTTCAAAAACGTATGAAGTCGCGCCATCCATATCTTCCCAATCAATGTTCAACTCATTGTTGAATACCGGTATAGAAGCATTATTCTGAGGATAGATTGGAATCAAATCGTTAGAAACTGTCTGTGCCGGAGGGCTATATGAATTGTCCAGGAAGTTTCTATCGCTGCTTGCTAGATTGGCAGCAATAATATCTTTCTGGTCGTCTGTGAATTTATTTACACAGTTATCACTGAAGTAACTCATGATAAGTGTCTCATCCGGATCGACATTCACACCATTAGGATCTTTAGCACCTCCTGAATAAACACAAGAATTACCATTTTCAAAACCCAAATTATAATCTGGTGGTGTATCGCAAATCATATCACCTGCAACATCACAATTGCTACCATCCATTAGCTCTGTTGGAATTCCACCTGGAGAAATGGCAGGTGCAATCGGCCATCCTGGGCTTGAGCTATTGAAAACCTCTCCATCCCAACCTCTAAATGGGTGAGGAAGTCCGAAGAAGTGACCAGCCTCGTGTGGAAGGGTCTGAGAGCTACTGTTTACCTGGTCAATTCTCAATACAATCCAGTCTCTGACTGGTGAGTAATAACCCAGGGTCGTTCCCAAGGTGCCACCAGCAGGTGTTGCATCATTTACAATGAAAATATTCATTGCTTTAGGATCACGGTTAAATTGCATGATGGTACCCTGAGTACCTACGTGATCATCATACACCGTATTGTTGTTGATGTAATTGAACTCCCCATCTTTGATGTAAAACTGAATCTCCTGGTCTGCGTATTGATCATTCAAGTGACAATGCATTTTCAGCACAT
>JAGQWW010000496.1 GCA_020436955.1 Saprospiraceae bacterium
ATAAAAGCCCTTGGTGCTACCAAGAAAAATGTAATGACCCAGTTTCTGGTTGAAGCCATCATTATCTCTCTGTTGGGAGGTTTGGTCGGTATCATCCTGGGTGTTTTGATGGGCTTTGGCGTTTCAGCTATCATGGGTGGATCCTTCCATATGCCCTGGTTGTGGATCGGTGTTGCCTTCCTTACATGTTCCGCGGTAGGTTTATTCTCGGGTTTATATCCGGCAATGAAAGCGGCTAATCAGGATCCTATTGAAGCGTTGAGACACGAGTAATGGAATGGGGATAGGTGATGGGGGTTAGGGGATGGAGGATGGAGGATGAAAGATGGAGGATTGTGATTGGGGATAGGAGATTGGGGATGAGAGATGGGGGATAGGAGATGGGGGATCTTTTCGCTCCCTTTGAGGGTCGATTACACCTCGAACCCCGAAAAGCGAACTCCGAGCACCGAAAAGCGAACTCCGAACCCCGAGCATTGACCAAAATCATCTTTTCGGGTAGTAATATTTAGTTTGGCAATGCTTAAGGACGCAGTAAATTAGTTGCCTTAATTCAAACCAAATTATCATGGTACCTGACTTTTTAATTCAGATTAAGGATTTTATATCCCAACCCTGGCCCTGGTATGTGGCCGGCCCTATGATTGTTGTAATCATGTCTATCCTTTTATTTTTCGGAAAAGAATTTGGCTTATCTGCTAACTTCCGAACCATGTGTGCTGCCGATGGGGCAGGAGATATGGCTGACTTTTTCAGATTTGACTGGCAATCTCAAGGGTGGAACCTACTCGTAGCATTAGGAGCTGTTTTTGGAGGCTATTTGGCTGCCAATTATTTTGCTTCACCGGACGGAAATGTAGCCCATGTTTCCGAAGCTACTGTCAACAGTTTACATTCATTAGGATTTAATTTTGAAGATGGAAAAGTGCCACTTGTTCCTGAGTTCTACGATTGGAATGCCTTATTCACCTGGCGTGGTTTGTTGATCATCGTCGGTGGCGGTTTCCTGGTAGGTTTTGGTGCACGTTATGCAGGAGGATGTACTTCCGGACATGCCATCAGTGGTATGTCAGCTTTACAATTAGGTTCATTGTACGCTGTAATCGGCTTTTTTGCCGGTGGTTTATTTATGACCTATGTTTTGTTCCCTCTTATTTTCCATTAAAATTTTCACCTGAAAAGCTTTCGTTATGAGAATGTCAAGATATATCCTGGTAGGTATCCTCTTTGGAATGACCCTTTACAAAGCAGAAGCCGTATCCTGGTTTAGAATATATGAAATGTTCAAATTCCAATCCTTTCACATGTATGGCATTATCCTTTCTGCCATCGTGTTAGGGATCCTGGTGGTGCAAACCATCAAGCGGAGACATATGCACGCCGTTGATGGCCAAGAAATCAAGATCAATGATAAAGACAAACATTGGCCACGCTATATCATCGGTGGATTCATCTTTGGTTTAGGTTGGGCGCTGGCAGGAGTTTGCCCTGGTCCAATGTTCATCCTTATGGGAAGTGGTTATACTGTCTTTATTGTTTTCTTACTAGCAGCCATGACAGGTACATTCGTATATGGCGCTTTGAGAAGTAAGTTGCCGCATTGATTTATGCAGGATCGGTGATGCGTGATGCGTGATGCGTGATGCGTGATTCGGGTAATGTTTTATGTTGCTCCGTAACCTCCTTAGAGGCGAGTAATTACGCACTACACATCACTCATCACACATCACACTACTTAAAATAAATCCTCCAGTAGTCCCACAATTCAACACGGTTGAAAAAAACGTAGGCTACTATGGCTATGCCTGCAAAGGTCATGATGATTTTTGCAATGCGGCGGGACATGTTGAGTTTTTCCCTGGCGCTGGTATATTTTCTTCTTCTGCTCTGATAAACCATGGCTGGTATTTCGATTCGGGCGCAAAGGTAGGTTAAAATAAACTTCCCTGCTCTCCGTACTGCATGGGGTTTTCCCATTCGAGCAGTCTTCTTTTCATATCTACACCATAAAAATAGCCTTGGAGGTCTCCGTTTTTAGCAACAACTCTATGGCAAGGTACAATGATAGCAATGGGATTGTGTTTATTCGCCTGTCCTACAGCTCGTACAGCTTTTTTATCACCCAACTTTTCGGCGATGGCCAGGTAACTGGTAGTACGGCCAAATGGGATTTTCAAAAGCTCTTTCCAAACTTTGATATGGAAATCAGGGGCTCCGCTCCAATCGATTTTAACGGAAAAATCGGTTCTTTTGCCCTCAAAGTATTCTTCCAATTGCTTTTTCGCTTCTACTACCGGCTTTGGAAGCTTTGAATCTGCCTTTTCTTTATGATTGGTTAACT
>JAGQWW010000497.1 GCA_020436955.1 Saprospiraceae bacterium
CAGATGGAACATCAAAAACATAGATACCTCGCAAATCGTCATTACCGAAAAATGGTCCGGCCAGCACAAGTGTTCCTTCTTCTGCCATACGTTCGATGTTTAACAAATGAGCTCTTTGCAAAGCTGCTGATTCAGCTGAATCTCTGTCGCGATTGGGTCCTCTTTTCAAAAAAGCAATTACATATTTTTTCATGCCATATTGGTCGGCGCCATATTCAGCTGCCAGTGCAGAATCGAACTCAACTGTTGCTTCAGCTGATTCAGTTGAATCCACCATTTCAGCAGATTTTTGATTTTCATCACCGGATGGCTGGCAAGCCCAAAATGATCCAATGAATAGTATTACAAGCAGGGAAATAAGGTTTCTCATAAGGTGGTTTATCTCTTTTAAAAAATGGCTCTTGAAAATAAGTAAGAAAAGTTGAAATAGAGAAATACCTGCCTGAAAAAGGGAGGAATGGTGCAAAAGGAAACGATTGAATGGAAAAATGCTAGGCTTTTACAATCTCCAGGTTACGAAGCATGGTCATATAACTAAAGGCAAATTCAGTTGGATCTTCCAGTTCTAGACCGGAAATTGACAACTTAAGGCCCGGATATTCGGATGAATATTTCTTTTCAATGGTTGAAAAGACCTTTTTTAATGCCTTTTTATTCACTTTAAAATTTTCACCTTCTCTCAAAGGTACGTCGATATCCAAGGCCCTGAAAAATTCCGGTTCCATCGTCTGAATATAGACATGAAATAAGTCCTTAACCGGCATTGGAACCGCATAATTGAAAAGGCAGTAACCAACAATATATCCAGGTATGGAAAGCGCAATCCTGGTATGACCATTGTCTTTATACCAGGGCATATGTTGCAACTCGCCATCTATGAAGCTAACTACTTTATCGTGGCTCACGGGTGTAGTTATACCAAAGGTGGCTTTGACTTTATACATCTCCTTAAAAAAGGCTTCCTTGGGTCTTTCCAGCAATTTTTCAAGCTCCCTCCGCATCACCTGATTTTTCTGAGACACCGGGCTGCCATCGTTATCAAAATATTTACGATGAATCCGTTCCAGCACTTCCATCATATATCCTTCTGAGGATATCAGATAGTCCAATTTATAGATCAGGTCCAATAAAAGATAGGCTACGGCTCCCGGATATTGTTCTTCTTTCAACTTCCCATTGTCAATTTCATTCATCACTTCCTTGATTTCTTTTTGAATGAAATTGTATTTAATTTCCTTGATGGAAGCCGGGATATCTTCAATGTGAATCGATTCGACAGGTCTTAAACTGGGAAATTCCTCGATCAATAAATCGTCCATCTTATCAGCATTCACTGCGATTTCCTTGAGGGCGAAATAGAGCTTGTATGGAGACCCGTCTAAGGTATAGGTATCAAAAAGAATGGTAATATCATTGTCTTCATCCAGGGCAAAACGGCCGTATTTCAATTCGAAATTTTGCTCAATCAAGCGACGCATAAAGGCAATATTCAAATCCGAAGTTGCAGCTACTTTAGCTTCTGCTATCAACTTTCTGGCATTTGCCTGCCCATGAACTTTTTTGGAACCCTGGAAAAGCTCGAAGTAGATAACTCCGTTTTCTTCTTTCCAACGGACGTTATCAGCGTTTTCGTCCTTTAGGTATTTGAAAAATTCCTTGAAGGAATCGAGGTAGTCATCCTGTTCAAAGTACAGCAAGGCTTTATCCCAGGCTGCATATTGTGCCGGTGATTTATGAGAATCAGTAAACCGCCCGAAGGTCATCTCGGGTTGTTTAGATGCTGAATTTCCTTCTCCGAATAAACGCTTAAATAAACTCATACCTGGTAAACATCCAGGCACAATCCGGTCTATTGAAGGACTTTATCCAGTTCGGATTGAACGAATTGTGCCAATTCTTTAACGTAATCGCTGCTAAAGTTAAACTCAATTCCCGCAGCTGCGTAAATTTCTCCGATTTTTTTAGTGTAACCCAGGCGTAAAGCATTGATATAATCCTCCAGGGCTTCTTCAGGATTTTCACGGTAACGTTTCCAGATGGCAATAGCACCTAGCTGAGCCATGCCGTATTCGATATAATAAAAGGGAACTTCAAAGATATGAAGCTGGCGATGCCATAGGCTTTTGCTGAAAGTTTCCAGACCGGTTTTGTCGACAATATCCGGAGAAAACTCATCATAAATGGACATCCATGCACTTTCCCTTTCTGCTGTTGTATGATTCGGATTCACATACAACCAGTGCTGAAATTTATCGATGGTAGCCACCCAGGGTAAGGTTTTCAAAACACCCTGCAGTTGATATATTTTCGCGCGCTTCAGGTCATAATAAAAAAAAAAAA
>JAGQWW010000498.1 GCA_020436955.1 Saprospiraceae bacterium
CTGTAAAGTGATCGTGAAAAACAGAAAGACGGAGAAGACTGAAGAGATTGTTTGTGATGTCGTTTTATCAGCTGCAGGTGTAACGCCTAATACCGAAAATATCGGCCTGGAAACTTTGGGCATTCAAACGGATAGAGGCCTAATTAAAGTTGATGAATACTACCAAACCAACGTTCCAGGCATTTATGCTATAGGTGATGTAGTACCTGGTCCGGCTTTGGCCCACGTTGCCAGTGCTGAAGGTATAATCTGTGTAGAAAAGATTGCAGGCATGAAGGTAGAGCCAATGGATTATGGCAATATTCCATCTTGTACTTATTGTGCGCCTGAAGTAGCTTCAGTTGGTTATACTGAGCAGGCTGCTAAAGAAGCCGGATATGAAATCAAAGTAGGCAAATTCCCATTCACAGCATCCGGTAAGGCAAAAGCTGCCGGTGCCCCTGAAGGATTTGTAAAAGTGATTTTCGATGCTAAATATGGTGAATGGTTAGGTGCTCATATGATAGGAGCCAATGTAACCGAGATGATTGCAGAAGTGGTAGCTGCAAGAAAATTGGAGACCACCGGTCATGAAATCATCAAAACCGTACACCCTCACCCTACTATGAGTGAAGCGGTGATGGAAGCGGCAGCTGCTGCTTACGATGAGGTAATTCACTTATAAGAATTTTCAGAAAAAATACCCAAAAGACTGTCCTGATACCAGGGCAGTCTTTTTTGTTTGTATAGAATTTAAGACCTTGCCGTATATTATTACACCATATTATATATGAGTCCAAAAAAAATCATCCTAGCCGTCACAGGAAGCATTGCTGCCTACAAAAGCGCATTTCTGACACGACTCCTGATAAAAGAAGGATTTGAAGTTCAGGTTATCATGACCGGTTCAGCAAAAGACTTTGTTTCTCCATTGACCTTTTCCACGCTATCTAAAAGACCTGTCCATGTGGATGTGAGTAATGAATCAAGTTGGAACAATCATGTGGAAATGGGATTGTGGGCCGATGCTATGATCATTGCACCTGCGACTGCCAATACGATCGCCAAAATGGCCAATGGCATTTGTGATAATATGGTCACTGCAACGTATCTGTCAGCAAAATGCCAGGTTTATATCGCACCGGCTATGGATTTGGATATGTGGAAGCATCCGGCGACTATAGCCAACCTTGAAAAATTAAAATCCTATGGCCACCATATTATTCCGGTAGGAAATGGTGAATTGGCAAGCGGGCTGGTAGGTGATGGCAGAATGGCTGAACCGGAAGATATCGTCAATTTCATATCCGGCAATTCAGCTAATCTTCCCCTGGCCGGGAAAAAAGCGCTTGTAACTGCCGGACCTACGTATGAAAAAATAGATCCGGTAAGATTTATCGGCAATCATTCAAGTGGCAAGATGGGCGTTGCGATTGCTATGGAGCTAGCCAAACAAGGGGCGACGGTAGATTTGGTTTTGGGACCATCCAAAATTGCAGTCGACTACCCGGGGGTTCATGTAACAAGAGTGGAAGCTGCCGCTGAAATGTACGAGGCTGCCGACAAGTATTTTAAAAAATGTGATGTTGCCGTTTTAGCGGCCGCAGTTGCAGATTATAAACCCAAAGAGCAGGCAACCCAGAAAATCAAAAAGAAAGATGAAAGCCTTTCCATCACGCTGGAAAAAACTGTAGATATAGCTGCGAGTCTAGGAAAGATTAAGAAGAAAGGGCAAACCATAATAGGTTTTGCATTGGAGACCAATGACGAAGAAGCCAATGCTATGGAGAAAATGAAAAGGAAAAATTTTGACATGATTGTATTGAATTCATTGCAAGACAAAGGAGCCGGCTTCAATCATGACACCAATAAGGTCACAATTTTTACTTCAAAAGGTCAGAAATTGGATTTTGAACTCAAGTCAAAGCAGGAAGTCGCAGCGGATGTCGTGACTTGCTATATTGAGTTATTGAGAAGTAAGTAAAATAATTGCAAAATCTTAAAACGCTGTTTTTCAGACATTTACAAAATAACAATACTTTTTATTTATCATTTATAGGTGTCCTATTTAGGTCTTTTTTGCCTTTCAAGTGCTTAGAATTACCCATTTCTTTGTGTCAATAAAAGAAAGTTCTTTGTCATGATGGGTTTGGACCAAGCAGTTCTAGTGCGTATTCCCAGAGGTGTTCATAAGGGATAAATTCGAGGTCGGGAGACTGTGGTGCATCTTTTAAAGGCATTGATGCTAACTTCTCTTCGTATTTGCTTGCCAATTGTCTTACTCTTACCGGATGAAAATCTCCCTGGGGTAAACAAGCCAGCATTTGCAGAAAACAATTTGAACGGAAGTTTTGATCCC